>JBFRWQ010000138.1:0-6583 GCA_051439665.1 Microcystaceae cyanobacterium
TTCTTATACCGCTTACTTTAACGTTAGCACATCATGAAGCCAATATAAACAAAACCCTGTCCGCAATTCATCTCTGGGCTGTGTGCCCAAGCGTATCAGCGCACGCTTATTAGCCCCGTCCCACGCCGATTTGAGTGGGTTCTGCCTTTTGGTCAAATACGGCGTGGGGCTTCTTGCGGCGGACAGCTAAGAATGCCAAACGCTCCACTTAAGTTAAGATTTTGTTACAGTAAATGCTATGATCCCCTAAGTATAAATTTCTGTAATAACTAAGTTCTTACGTTTTTGGTCTATGAAGACGATTGTTTGGCTTCGCACTACTTTGCTCATCCTTTCCTGTCTAGCGCTTCAGGGAATCAACTCTCCCATCTATGGACAAGAAACCCCAGAATCAGAGAATAACGCCACAGAAAATGGAGATTTAACAGATCCGAGCGATTTACGACCCCTAACGCAAGAAGATAGTCTTCTTAGTCTTCAAGGGGGGCAAAAACTGATGGATGAAGCCAATGAAGCGGTTGGTACAGAAGATTATGAATTAGCATCAGAAAAGTTACAACAAGCCCGCCAAGTATTTAATCAACTCTCTAATTTTTACCTGCAATTGGCCAATAGTTTTTCAGGAATTGACCCCGAAATTGCCGAAGCTCAACGGAATAGCGCTTTAGAGACAGGACAATTACGAGATCAAGCCACTTATAAGTTAGCCTTGGTACATCGAGCCCAAGATAAACCTGAATTAGCTGTTCCCCTACTAATTCAGGTGATTCGTTCCCAAAACCCCACCAGTGAGTTAGGGAAAAAATCTTATCAACAACTTTATGAGTTAGGCTTTGTCGATGAACCCTATTCTCGTTCTTCTGCTACAACTCCCCAATAAGATAGATAGAATAAAAAGAAGTCTAACCCAATTGGGCGAACAGTAAGTTATCAGCATTGTGATTTATTGTTGAGTCTATAATTTCTCTTTTTTTTTTAAGATTAAAAAAATGTATCAGTTGCCCTTAAAATTTGAACAAATCTTAATACTGGTAGAACAACTACCAGAAGATGATAAATTGAAACTTCGCAAAGTCTTACAAAAAGACGAGCAAAGTGTCATTAAAAAATGGCACTATCTGATAGAGAATCATCAAGAATTAGACGAACTCCATCCATTATCAAACAGTGAAATTGACACTATTTGTCAGTATTTAGCTCAAAAAAATCAAACCCGTCCTGTAATAGAGGCTGAACAAAAAATAGAAATTCCCGATAATTTTAATGATCCCCTACCAGATGATATTTTAAATTCTTTTTATCAATGAAAATACTTCTTGATACTCATATCTTCCTATGGTTCATTGATGAGGATATTCGTCTTAATGCTTTGTGGAGGAAAGATATTAATAACCCCGATAATCAAATATTCTTAAGCGTGGTTTCTGTCTGGGAGTGCATCATTAAAAACCAAATAGGAAAACTCAATTTCCCCCAAAAACCTGAAATTTATCTGCCACAAAAAAGAAAAGAATACTTAATTAAAAGCTTACCTGTTCATGAAGATAGTCTCTATCATTTGTCTAAGTTACCATTATTACACAAAGATCCCTTTGACCGTCTTTTAATATCTCAATCCTTGCGAGATAATTTAATGATTATGACTGAAGATAGTACTATTTTAAAATATCCTAATCTTAATATCTATGTGCCAAGTGCTGATCAATAACAAGTTCTGTATTGTCAATATCTTTTATCTATCCCTAGCACTTTATCACAGTATGCAACAAGAAATTCAATTCAGTATCCCTACACATTGCTCAAGACTCTATTACAATAATAAAATAAAGACAAATAACAGGGTGACTTATGCAACGCATCGTATTAATTGCTGGCTTTGAATCATTTAATGCTGATTTATATCGCCAAGCAGCAAAATTAGCAGCCTCTCGCTGTCCTGAATTAGAAATTACTGTTTTTAGCGATACTGCTTTATCAACTGAACCAGAAACCGTCGAAAAAGCACTACAAGAGGCACAAGTTTTCTTTGCAAGTCTTATTTTTGACTACGATCAAGTACTATGGTTACGAGAAAGAGTAAAACACATCCCTATTCGTCTTGTATTTGAGTCAGCCTTAGAGTTAATGAGTTTAACCCAATTAGGTAAGTTTGTGATTGGGGGTAAACCCAAAGGAATGCCTAAACCAATCAAATTTATTTTAAGTAAGTTTTCCAGTGGAAAAGAAGAAGATAAACTGGCAGGATATTTAAGTTTTCTCAAAACAGGACCCAAGTTATTAAAATTTATTCCTGCTAGAAAAGTACAAGATTTGCGTAACTGGTTAATTATTTACGGTTACTGGAATGCAGGGGGACTAGAGAATTTTGCCGCAATGTGTTGGACAATTGGAGAGAAATATTTAGGGTTAAAGGTAGGAGAAATTCCGCCACCTGTTGAAACGCCCAATATGGGATTACTTCATCCTGACTATGAGGGCTATTTTACGTCTGCGAAAGATTATTTAAAATGGTACAGTAAAAAGTCAGCCACACAACAGCCGATTATTGCTATTCTTCTTTATCGCAAGCACGTTATTACGAAACAACCTTATATTAAACAACTGATTCGTTATTTTGAAGCTGAGGGATTAACTCCTGTTCCTATTTTTATTAATGGGGTAGAAGGCCATGTCATTGTCAGAGACTGGTTAACCACTGCACATGAAACCCATCAGCGCCAATTAGGAAATATTGAAACCCCTTCTTTATCTAAAGATGCCATAGAAGTTGATTTAATTGTTTCTACCATTGGTTTTCCCTTAGTAGGGGGTCCTGCGGGTTCGATGGAAGCAGGAAGACAGGTAGAGGTGGCTAAACGTATTTTAACCGCCAAAAATATTCCTTACCTAGTGGCTGCACCCTTACTTATTCAAGATATTTATTCCTGGACAAGACAGGGAATTGGTGGTTTACAAAGTGTTGTTTTATACGCTTTACCCGAATTAGATGGCGCAATTGATACCATTCCTTTAGGGGGGTTAGTAGGAGAAGATATCTATTTAATTCCTGAACGAGTTAAACGATTGACAGGACGAATTCAAAACTGGATCAAACTCCATAAAAAAGCCACATCAGAGCGCAAAGTTGCTATTATTTTATATGGATTTCCCCCTGGTTATGGGGCAACGGGAACAGCCGCTTTATTAAATGTTCCTCGTAGTTTAACTAAGGTTTTAACTGCCATGAAAGAACAAGGGTATCAGATAGGTGAATTACCAGAAGATGGGGAGATTTTAATTCGTAACGTTAAAGAAGCAGACGAAAATATTGCTGTTGCAAAAGAAAATACTGTCAATGTAAAAACCTTAGAAAATTGGTTAGGCTATCTTTTAACCTCTAAAGTGGAAAAGCAATGGCAGACCTTAACAGAAACAGGTATTAAAACCTATGAAGACGACTTTTTAGTAGGAGGAATTACATTAGGCAATATTTGGATTGGGGTACAGCCACCGTTAGGGATTGCAGGGGATCCCATGCGATTAATGTTTGAGAAAGATTTAACGCCCCATCCTCAATATACAGCTTTTTATCAATGGCTACAACATGAGTTTCAAGCAGATGCAGTGGTTCATTTTGGCATGCACGGCACAGTGGAATGGTTACCTGGCGCTCCGTTAGGAAATACGGGCTATTCTTGGTCAGATATCCTTCTCGGTAATTTACCTAACCTCTATCTTTATGCAGCCAATAATCCATCAGAATCCATGTTAGCGAAAAGACGAGGGTATGGAGTATTAATTTCCCATAATGTTCCCCCCTATGGACGAGCAGGGTTATATAAGGAGTTGATGACATTGCGAGATTTAATTACGGAGTTTCGAGAAGATCCTGATAAGAATTATGCCCTTAGAGATGTGATCTGTCAAAAGATTATTGATACAGGATTAGAAAAGGATTGTAAGTTTGTCGAAGGAGAAAAGCAAGGGATTGAATTTACCTTAGAGAATGCCAAACTTTTTAGTAAACAGGCCATCTTGAATTACTTTGTGGAAATTTATAATTATTTACAAATTGTTGAACAAAGATTATTCTCTTCTGGGTTACACACCTTGGGAGAAAGTCCCAATGAAGAAGGCTTAAATTCTTATTTGGAAGCTTATTTTGAGGAGCAATTAAGCGATAAGGAACGCAAAGCGATTGTTACCCAAGATCATGATTTACAATACATCATAGAGTCTGCTAATGGGCGCTCAGGTGTCATTCAAGAAGCGCTTAAAATTCGAGATTTATTACAGCAAAATACCCAAGAATTAGATAATTTACTAAGGGGATTAAATGGAGAATATATTGCACCTGCACCAGGGGGAGACTTATTAAGAGATGGGAGTGGGGTGTTACCAACTGGACAAAATATACACGCTTTAGATCCCTATCGTATGCCTTCCCCTGCTGCTTATGTCAGAGGGCGAGAAATTGGCAAAAAGTTAATTCAGCAACAGCTAGAGGAAAAAGGACAATATCCTGAAACCGTTGCTGTTTTATTATGGGGACTAGATGTTATTAAAACCAAAGGAGAATCATTAGGTATCTTATTAGAATTAGTGGGGGCAGAACCGATCAAAGAAGGAACAGGGAGAATTGTTCGTTATGAATTAATGCCTTTAGCTGAGGTAGGACATCCTAGAATAGATGTATTAGCTAATTTGTCGGGAATTTTTCGAGACACCTTTATTAATATTATTGAGTTATTAGATGACCTCTTTTTACGGGCTGCACAAGCAGATGAATCCGAAGAAGATAATTTCATTCGTAAGCATTATTTAGCCTTAGAAAAACAAGGTGTAACCAATGCCTCAGCCCGTCTTTTCTCTAACCCATCAGGGGATTTCGGTTCACTGGTGAATGACCAAGTAGTAGATGGTAATTGGGAAAATAGCGATGAATTGGCTAATACCTGGCAGCAAAGAAACTCATTTAGTTATGGACGTAAAGATAAAGGACAAGCAAGACCTGAAATTTTACAGCAATTGTTACAAACCAGTGAGCAAATTGTCCAGGAAATTGACTCCGTAGAATACGGTTTAACGGATATTCAAGAATATTATGGCAACACGGGAGGACTAAAATTAGCGGCTGAAAAACAAAGCGGAAAAAAAGTAACCGCCAGCTTTGTAGAAAGCTTTTCTAAAGATACCACCCCTCGTAAATTAGAAGAGGTACTGCGCCTAGAATATCGTAGCAAATTATTAAACCCCAAATGGGCAAAAGCAATGGCTGAACAAGGCTCAGGGGGCGCTTATGAGATTTCTCAACGGATGAGCGCTTTAATAGGGTGGGGAGGAACCGCTAACTTTACTGATAATTGGGTTTATGATCAGAGTGTAGAAACCTATGCTTTAGACAAAGAAATGGCGGATAAATTGCGTCAAGCGAACCCTGAAGCCTTTCGTAATATTGTCGGACGAATGTTAGAAGCCCATGGCCGAGGGTTTTGGGATGCAGATGAGGAGAAATTAGAGAAATTAAGGGAGTTATATGATTTAGCTGATGATGAAATTGAGGGGGTTTAGTTTGAAGGAGGTAGGGAGTTAATTGGTTGATAGTAATCAAAAATCTGGAAATAGCTCAATGGGAATTTGAAGACTGATTAGATGATTAGTTATTTTTGTTGATCATTGACAATATAAGATAGTGAATTTATTATAGTCTAACTTTATTGTCTGCAACATTTAGCGATCGCTTTTCTGAAAAGGGAGTCACTAATTTAACTAAAGCCTAGATTCTATCAAATGCCCAGAGATAATATGCTAACAACACAAACTTTACCAGAATTAATGACCTTTGCAGAATTTCTGGCTTGGAAACCAGAGAATGGCTGTTATGAGTTACATAAAGGAGTTATTTTTGAGATGCAACCAAAAGGTAAACATGAAGAGATTTCAGGATTTTTAGCTGTAGAGTTTGCTTATTTATTAAAACAAAGTAAACTACCTTATTTTTTGCCTAAACAAGCATTGGTTAAAGTTCCTACTGAAAATAGTGGTTATTTACCTGATGTCTTAATTGTCAATAGAAATACTCTTAAAAATGAACCCTTATGGGAAAAATATTCGACTGTAACTCAAGGACAATCAATTCCCTTAGTGATCGAAATTGTGAGCAGTAATTGGCGAGACGATTATTTAACAAAACTAAGAGATTATGAAGAGATAGGTATTAATGAATATTGGATTATCGATTATTTAGGAATAGGAGGTTCTCGTTATATCGGCAGTCCAAAACAACCAACAATTTCTATATATTCTCTGATTGAGGGTGAATACCAAGTTCAGTATTTTAGAGAAAATGAGCCAATTAAATCACCGACTTTTCCTGAGCTTAATTTAACGACCCGTCAAATATTCCAAGCAGAAGCCTAACAAGTATGAATTATGAATTATGAAGTTGCTGAGTTTCAAACCTCCTCTTTCAAGAGGATAACCAATTTTCAAGCTACCGACTCTCAGATAGTAGTCACTGTTTACTGTTTACTGATTACTGTTTACTGTTTACTGATTACTGTTTACTGGTCAGTGAAATGATTATTCTCTAACGCATTACTAC
>JBFRWQ010000139.1:0-5233 GCA_051439665.1 Microcystaceae cyanobacterium
CCCAACCGCCTTCATGTTTTGAGGTGAAACTGAATGGGTTTAGGGTGGCTCAAAACCTCAAATTCCTGATTCGCTTTGTTCATCGTAATGACGGGTATGCTTATTCGTGAGGACACGGGTGAGCCGTTCGACGGCTCACCGTGAGTTGTCCGTTCTGATTGATGACGAATTACTCCGTTTTACTCCGAAATTAAACCACTAGATGATTAGATGGCTAAACCAAATGAAATTAATAAGGGAACAGCCTATGCTTTATGGGCATTAGGATTCTTTGTTCCTGTCTGCGGAATTCATCGTTTTTATGCAGGAAAACCGATCAGTGGAACATTTTATTTATTAACTTTCGGTTTCTTTTATATCGGTCAGTTTCTCGATGTCTTTTTTCTTCCCAATATGATAGAAAGACGCAACCGTTATTTATTAGAAAAGTCAACGAATAAAGCGCTTTTAAGTCTAGTTTCTCAATCTCCACCCCATCAAACTCCCCACAGTAAACCCCAAGATCCCATAGTTCAGCTATTAAAAGTAGCGGCTGAAAATAATAATACCTTATCCGTTGCTCAAACAATGATTTCCTTGGGATTATCGTTAGAAGAAGCGGAAAAATTATTAGTGAAAGCAGTTAAGAAAAACTTAGCCCATATTGGTAATGATCCTGAATCGGGTGCGGTTCGTTACTATTTCGATATCTGAATTTGATGCTCACAAGAAAAACTGATTGTTTGTAGGGGAGTGACACAGCTAATTTGCTGCATTAGAATTGGATTGTGTGGGGTTTTGTGCCTCAACCCAACCTACTACTATTTAAAGCTAATTGAAGCTGATTAAAGCTGATTGTGAGGGTTAAATCTTCCCCCTCTCCCTTCTCTCCCCTCTCTCCCCACACTCCCCTACATTAACCCACAGTCAAGTTAATTAATATTTGTCAATAAGGTTAGCTAGAATACATAGATCGATAGAACAATGTTAAAATAAGCATAGCAGAGCAGGATGCCAAAGAGTTAAGGAAAAGCAACAATTATGGTTCAACCAACCCTTCCCCACGAACAATTACTCCAAACAATCCTTCATAATATCCATAATACTCAGAAATTTCAAGAAAGTCTTAACTTAATTGTTGAACAGATTCGTGATTATCTAGGAGTAGATCGGGTTAAAATCTACAAATTTGCCTCAGATGGGAGTGGAGATGTGATTGCTGAAGCTATTTTTGCCAATAACTTACCCTCCCTCCTTGGCTTAAAGTTTCCTGCTACTGACCTCCCTCATGTAATACGAGAACAGTTTATTACAACACATCGAAGTGTGGCGATTGATGTTGCGACAAAACAAAAAACGATTCACGAACCCGATCAAAATACTGATCACTTTCAGTTGTCTCATTCAAATGTGTCTGACTGTCATATTCAATATCTACTAGGGATGGGGGTACTTTCTTCTCTTTGCACCCCAATCTTTCATGAAGATGAGTTATGGGGCTTATTAGTCGTCCATCATAGTGAACCTAGACGCTTTGCTGCTAAAGAATGGGAAATGGTAGAGTTGTTGAGCAAACAAGTTTCCTTGACGATCGCTCAAGATACCTTAAAACAGCAGACTATTCTACAAAGTCAGCAAGAAGCCTTTTTACATCAAGTCAGCCATCAATTGACTGTTGATGATTGGCAAGGGATACTAGAAAGCAGTATTGCTACTTTAAACGCTGATGGAGGACGATTATATATTGCACCCAATTTAACAGGAGAAGAAGAAAAGCTGTATGTGGCGGGTAAACAGCCATCGATCAAGGGTTTAGAACAAAATAGTCAATGGATAGCCTTAATGAAAGGGGAAAATCCCAAAAATCATCAAGCGGCTCAAGTATCGAGTCATATCAAAAAAACCCTTAAAGTTCTTCCTAACTTGTCTGAGGAAGAGAAGGAAAAACAACCTTATTTAGCTTACTTTTACCCTAAATCCTATCAATTAGCTGAATTGGCTCAAGATTATCAATTAAAGGATTTACAAGCAGCTTTTCAAGAACATTCACTGTTATCTATTCTTTTTATTCCTTTGCGCTCTGGTCATCAATGGGAAGGCTGTTTAACATTATTTAAACAAGAACAAGAACAAGAAATCCATTGGGCAGGACGGGATGATCAAGACAGTAGAAATACTAGACCTCGCCAGTCTTTTGAGGCTTGGATTGAAACTCAGAGCTTAGTTCCTGATTGGCAAGTGTCAGAATTAAAGTTAGCCCACACACTAGGACATCATCTTTATATTGCGATTAATCAACAAAAAATTGCTCGGTTAATTATTCATAAGGCTTCCTATGATAGCTTAACTCAACTTCCTAGCGGAACTGTTTTTAGTCAACAACTCTCTTTAAACCTCTTAGATAAACTGCCCCAAGGCCAAATTTTAGCAGTGATGATCATGGATATAAACCGCTTTAAACGGGTCAATGAAAGTCTGGGTCATCAAATAGGAGACTATGTACTGCAAAGAATTAGTGAACGTCTGCAAAATTGCTTAGACAAGCACAATGATCATGATAGTTATCTAGCCCGATGGCACGGAGATCGCTTTATTATCCAATTATCTCAAGTCTCTTATACCGATGAAATTGTGGCGTTTTGCGAACATATTTTAGAGACGTTTGATGAACCCTTTTATATACAAGGACAAGCTTTATCTTTAAGTGCCAGTTTGGGGGTGGCGATCGCTCCCTACGATGGAGACAACTCAGCCATTCTGCTAAAAAACTCAGAAATTGCGATGAATCAGGCTAAAGAAAAGGGTAAAAATACTTATCGTCTCTATGACGCTCAGATTAATCCTTTCTCTTTAGATTCATTATCCTTAGAAACCGATCTCTATAAAGCCATAGAACGAAATGAGTTAAGACTATACTATCAACCTCAAGTGAATCTCAAAACGGGACAATTAGAAGGGGTAGAAGCCTTATTAAGATGGCAACATCCCCGTCTAGGATTAGTCTCTCCCGCCCAATTTATTCCCCTAGCAGAGGAAATTGGCTTAATTTGTCCTATTGGAGAATGGGTAATTAAAAATGCCTGCAAACAACAGTTCACTTGGCAAAAAGCAGGATTTTTACCTCTAAAAATGTCTGTTAATTTGTCATATCGTCAATTTCAACAACCTAAATTGGTCGAACAGATTCTTGATGCGATCTCCACCACTGGGATTAACCCCCAGTCCCTAGAATTAGAAATTACCGAAAGTTTGATGATGGAGGATCTATCAACCACGCTCGCTATTCTTAAGGAGTTGCAAGCACAAGAGATTCAGATTGCCATTGATGATTTTGGCACAGGATACTCTTCTTTGGGAAGCCTGAAAAATTTACCTGTCAATACCCTGAAAATTGATAAATCTTTAATTGAGAATTTAATGAGTGATCCTAAAAATATGGCAATCTTACAGGGAATTATGATAATGGGACAGGGATTAAACCTTAATTTAGTGGCTGAAGGAGTCGAAAGCCCAAAACAAATTGAATTACTGCAAAATATGGGCTGTGATCAAGCCCAAGGCTATTTACTCAGTCCTCCTCTTCCCCCCGATCAATTAACAAAATTCTTGCTCTCTCCTCAATTATTAACGGGCTATACAGATCAGCATTCCCGTCCAATAGTGCAGTCTGAGGATATGGTAGATCAAATGGAAATAACATCTTCTTTGGGAAGTGAGCGCTTCTTAACACAATCTTCAGATCATCTGAGGCTTGCTCATCAGAGTTTAACCGACAGAATAGCTGCCTATACTCAGTTAGAAGCAGAATTGAAGCAACAAATTTCACGGGAAAGGCTAGTGATGGATATTTCCAAAAGAATCCGTCAATCCCTGAAACTAGAGGAAATTCTCAACCAAACCGCCTCAGAAGTGCGGCATTTTCTTAATACTGATCGAGTGATCTTATACCGATTTAATCAAGATTGGTCAGGAAAAGTCGTCATTGAATCTCTAGCCACAGGAATGATGTCTATTATCGGAGAAACCATTGATGACCCCTGTTTTAGACAGAATTATGTTAAATTCTACCGACAAGGCCGAGTGAGAGCCATTGAGGATATTCAACAAGCAGGATTAGCAGAGTGTCATGTCAATTTGTTAACTCGTTACAATGTTAAAGCCAATCTCGTCGTTCCCATCGTCTATGAGGATAAAATTTGGGGATTAATGATTGCTCATCATTGTCGCTCTCCTCGACACTGGAGTAGCTCAGATATTCAACTGCTCAATGAATTGGGGATTCAAGTAGCGATCGCTATTCATCAAGCAGAATTAGTGGAAAGCTTAGAACAAAGTAACTTACAACTGCAAGAGCTTTCCTGTCGAGATTCTCTGACTCAGATCGCCAATCGGCACTTATTTGACGAATATTTAGCCAAAGAATGGCAACGGTTAATGCGATCGCAAGATCCTCTTTCTCTTATTCTCTGCGATGTAGATCATTTTAAATTATTTAACGATACCTATGGTCATCCTGCGGGAGATAGTTGTTTACGGGATGTGGCTCAAGTAATGAATAATTGTGTCTTTCGAGCAGCAGATTTAGTTGCCCGGTATGGAGGTGAAGAATTTGCGGTTATTCTCCCTCAAACTGAAGCAGAAGGAGCAATGTGTGTGGCTGAGGCAATCCGTAAGCGAGTAATGGAATTAAGAATTCCCCATGCTCACTCTGCTTATCAATACGTTACCCTTAGCTTAGGAATTGCTACCTTAGTTCCTATCTCAGCCGTTTCTCCACAAGCGCTTATCGTAGCAGCAGATGAAGCCTTATATAAAGCAAAAGCCACAGGACGCAATCAGGCTTGTTGAGCGGACATAATCTAAGCGTATAGCCGTACCAAATAAGGTGTTTGACATTAAAGATCCTTGAAACCAAGTCACAGCCTACTCGGAGCCCCCTGCCTTGTGCGTACCACTATATCTTGCATTTACCATCACACCCGCCATGAAATGAATTTCAAGGCTTATAAGTACCGTTCAATAAATTGAACTAAGTAGGGCTTGCTGAATAACTCGAAAGCTATGATCTATCAAGGTTTTGGGATACTTCCTAGACAAAAAAGTGCAAGAAAGGTGAATGTAATATCTCGAAAAGCACTTCCCCCTCTTTTAAATCATCATAATCTCTCCTCCTGCCCCCTGCCTCCTGCCTCTAAAACCCCACCAAATGACTTATTCAGCAAGCCCTATTTAGACAATAATCCTTGGGTTCATC
>JBFRWQ010000140.1:0-6353 GCA_051439665.1 Microcystaceae cyanobacterium
TCCCTTACCAGTTGGTAGCGCTGGTATTCCTCCCACCCTCTTAATGCACGATATGCGCCACTATCTGCCTGACTATTTACATCAAGGTTATCGCCAAAGTCTTCGTGGAGAAGATGATTTCTTGGTACAAATTTGTGGTAGTTTTCAATAGTCTATGTTTTGTGTCACAACGGCTGCGCTTCAAGTGTTAGCCCCTCATCCCTTAAATACAACTGATCTTGAAGAACAAAAAGCAAATCGAGACTATTTAGAAGGATGGATGAATCGCTTTATCCCCTCCCAGATCAAAAATGTTAATCGTTAATTATCAGATGTTATTGGGCTTTAGCCCTTAATTATCCTAGCGTTAAAACGCAACAACCTACCAGATTTTCCAAGATATATTTAAACAAAATTGAAAACTGGTGGGCAGTCTTAAAAACACAGATGAAGCAAAGATGAAAGGAATTTGACACGGTTAGAGAATGTGTCGATACTGTGTTTAAAAACTGTCAAGCACGTTTTTGCGTAGGGCTATAGATGAGAACATTGCTCAAAATAGTTATGTATTTTCTCCTATTGTTTGATTTAGCTGCTTCATGATATATATCATATTAAGTCATCTGATTGACTTAATTTCAAAAATTAACAAGGAACATAAACAAATGAGTCCTACCCAAAATACTCCCCTTTGGATTCAAGATCGTGAAGCAGTAATTCAGCAAGATGAAAGCGTACAATGGCGTAATGGAGAACGTCCCGATTATTCCCATACAAATAAATTTCTACAGCAAGAACGCCAGTTTAATCATGCAGAAGGATCATTAAATGCGATCGCTTATAATCTAGTGAGAACCTTTGAAATGGAAGCGTCTTTTAAAACCGATCCCTCTCAATGGTTATCGATTGTCACTGATAAGTTTCGGATGAGTACTAATGGTGGTAAAGCTTATACAGCACAGGATATTGCCGAACAAGGAACTTATAATTTATTCCTAGAAAACTCAGAACATTATCAAGCATCTGAAGAAACCTTTGACTCTTCTTATAATTTATTTCATGATGCTTTTCCCGAAGGATTTCATTGGGAATTAATTGAAGTTGTCGCCGGTCCGCCGAATGTAGTTTTTAAATGGCGACATTGGGGAACATTTAAGGGAGCTTATAGAGATCATCAACCGACAGGAGAGGTGATTGAAGTTGTCGGATTAAGTTTAGCGAAAGTAACAGAGGATTTGCAAATTGAATCGGTTGAGCATTTCTTTGACACCAATCAATTTTTAAGTAAATTAACAGCTGGTGGATGTCCAATTGCTCATTAAAATCGTCAAACTTTGGTTAAGGTTCTTTGTCGAATGAATCTAGAGAAATAAATAGAGAACCTTTTCCTAGTTGTAGGTTGAGTTGACTTAGGAAACCCAACAAAATCATGTATTGGTACGGAAAAAGCTGCTCCCTTACTATTCGGCAATTCTCTTTACCAAAATGAGAATTACTGGCAACAACTCTACCAGTATTTCCGAGATAGTTGTTGGGCTTTAGCCCTTAGAATCTATCAAAAAGGAGTTTGACTAAACAATCGAACCTTTTCTTGTGTCTGAGGGTGTAAAAAAATTAACTCCCTAGCGTGCAGACACAAGCGAGAATACTCAGATAAACCATATAAGCGATCGCCTAAAATAGGAATTCCTAAACCTTTTTGATTAGCTGAATGAACCCTTAGTTGATGAGTTCTTCCTGTTAATGGAATAAACTCAATTCTTGTGATATTGTCTTCCCATTTAATCACTCGAAATTCTGTAATTGAGCGCTTTCCTTTCTCTTCATAAACACTTTGATAGGGACGATCATTAGGAGCACTCCATAAGGGAAGATTAATTGTTCCTTGATCAATATTTAAAACCCCATTTAATAAGGCTTCATAGACTTTATGAATCTTTCGTTGTCGAAATTGTTGACTCAATAAATTTTGTATTTCTCCATTACGTGCAATTAATAAAATACCTGATGTATCTTGATCTAAGCGATGAATGGCTCTTAAATTCATACCATCTGGGTATTGATTGCGTAAGCGACTTAAGACGCTATCTTGTGACTTTAGATAACGCCCTGGTGTTGATAATAATCCATCTGGTTTATTAACAGCAATTAAAAATTGATCTTCATAGAGAATATCTAACTGGGAATCTCCCTGAGAAACAACACTTCCCACTTCGTGATCTAACCCTGATAATAAAAAGCCCATCAAGGGTTGACAACGTTCCTCACAAGCCCCATAAAATTGACCTGAGCGCTTATCGATACTGTCTTTCCCCCACCAAAATTCTGCCATTGCTAGGGGAATTAACTGATGAGTTGCAGCGTAATGTAGTAATTTAGGCGCACAACATTCTCCTGTTCCAGTTGGAAGATGTCTTTCCTGCATAAAAGAGTTTAAGGAGCGAGATTCTCCACCAAAATTAGTAATAGAATAGGCTTGAAATAGTTGGGCTTGAAGCTGACGAGATAGCACTTTTCGACGGTTTCTTAATCGTTTAATTTCCTGATCTGCTTGTTGCACTTTATCCTCTAAGGGTTGTAGCTTTTCTCTCCATTGATCTTTAAAATTTTTCAGCGCTCGACTCGCATCAAAACTTTCATTATTTAATTGAAATAAAGCTGATTTGAGGGCTTCTCCCGTTAAGGTTTGTTGCCAACTCTCTCTTTTATTCTTTCTAATTAATTTCGCTTGTCTTTGCTCTTCTCTAAATTGTTGTAATTGGCATTCAAATTCTAAAGTTAATTGTTTTAATTGTTTCCTTGCTTCTATGTGGTGTAAATCTGCTATTTTATCTTTTAACTCATCTAATTTAGCAACAGTTCTTTTTTCTTCTAAGATAACTTGATCTCTTCCTGAAATAGGTGTTACCCATTCGCTTAAAGCAAGAGAATGAATCGCTACACCTGAGAAAGCTTTAATTACTTTTAATTGTTGTTCTGGGGTTTTAACTAATAAAACGCCGTACATCTTACCTCGATAAAATTGTTCTTCTTTCTGCTCTAATTGTCTCATTAACTGAGTAGCGATCGCTTCTACTAGAGGAGTACGAGGTAAGCGTAATAATTGCCCTGTTTGGGGACAATTTCCTTCATACCAATAGGTAGCAGGTTGGTCTGCTAATAATTGCCAATCGTCTAAAAAATCAGTTATATTGAATAACATAATTAACTTTTTCAAAGTAATCTATTTATTATTTTAACCTAAATCAGTTACTTTGTTAAGAGAAAAAATTAATCTATGATCATGAATTTACCAGATTTTGACCTTTTAAAACAGCAATTAACCCAACATCTTAAACAAATAGTTAGACCTAGAGATCCCTATTTAGGTGAGGGTGGACATTTTTATGTCAAAGAATATTTAAGAACAGAATTACAACAATGGGGAGATGTTCAGAGTCAGGGGTTTGAAGTGAAAGGGAGACATCATGAGAATTTAATCTTGAGTCTTCCAGCGCTTAATACCTCTTCTGCTATTAATCCTATTTTAATTGGCGCACATTATGATACTGTTCCCAACTCTCCAGGTGCAGATGATAATGGAACAGGACTTGCAGTATTATTAGAATTAGCTCGTTTTTTTCAAGAATATCCTTGCCATTTTCCTTTACAATTTGTTGCTTTTGACCTAGAAGAATATGGATTATGGGGGAGTAAAGCTTATGTCAATTCTTTAGAAGAAAATAAGCAAAAAGTGAGACTGATGTTATCCTTAGAGATGTTAGGGTATTGTGATCAGTCTCTTAATTCACAAGTTTATCCAACAGGGTTAAAGTATTTTTATCCTTCTACAGGCAACTTTATTGCATTAGTGAGTAATTTTAATACTATCTTTGATGTGCGTAAATTGAGTCAACCGATTCGTAGATTTGTCCCCTGTGAGTGGTTAACAGTTCCCTTAAATGGACAGTTTGTAGCGGATACCAGACTCAGTGATCATTCACCCTTTTGGGATGCAGGTTCTCCTGCTCTGATGGTGACAGATACGGCTAATTTACGCAATCCTTATTATCATACTGATAGGGATAGATTAGAGACTTTGGATCTGGATTTTTTAACCAAGGTTTGCTTAGGATTAATGGAAAGTATTGCTAAGTTTTAACTGTTAAGAAGTAATTCAACTGCCTAACTCATCCGACAAATCATAAGTTTTTCTAATCTTTATTAAAGCTTTATATAAAAAAACTCAAAAAATAGCGCTACAAAATACCCTACTCATCCCAAAAGAGACTTTAACAACAAAAAGGTTGCTAAACTAGGATAACATAGACATAGATAGGGTTAAGGAGACATTTCGCCGTCTATTTTACTCACCCTATAACCCGAATTATTGCTAGTAAACCCATGAATACCTCAAGTATCGACCAAATAACATCAGAAACATATCTAGATAACCTCTTAAACCAAGTTACTGACAATTCTCCTGTTATTGACTCTGACTTAATCACCACCCTGCAAAAAAACGCTCTTTCTCAAGTCAAAGAATTAACCCTTCCCAAGCAACGAGACGAAGAATGGCAATTTACCAACTTATCAGCCTTATATAGTAACCAGTTTAAGATAGCAGACCCTTTTTCAGTTAATCCCGAATATTTACCCCGCTTTACAATCACTGAAGCACCAAATAGCCGTATTGTTTTTGTTAATGGTATTTACTCACCCGAATTATCAGATACCTCTACCCTACCTGATGGGGTATTTGTGGGCAATTTGGCAGACTTATCTGATGCACAAAAAAGTAAACTTGTCAACTATTTAGGACAACAAAAAGGCAATTTAGATATTTTTGCTGCTTTAAATACCGTTTCGTTAAGAGATGTTGCGCTCATTTGGGCAACTTCTAACACAGTTATTGAAACTCCCATTCATTTACTGTGGTTGACAATTCCCAGTGATACCCCTAGCTTAATTCAACCGAGAACCTTAATTATTGCCGAGAATAGTGCAAAATTAGACATCCTAGAAGAATATAAAGCGCTTACCCCTAACTGCGCTGACGTGCCTCTAGATAAACCATATTTTAACAATATTGTAACTGAAGTTTATTTACACGACAATGCTCAATTAAATCATACTCGTTTGCAACAGGAATCTGCTGACGGGGTACATATTGGCAAAACTTCTGTTTCCCAAGGTCGTGATAGCATCTATACTGAAAATGAAATGAGTTTAGGCAGTAAACTCCACCGCCATACTGTCGAGATTTGGCAAGCAGGGGAGCAAATTAGCACCCAGCTTAACGGTTTAACCACAATTAAGGATAAACAAATTGCAGATACTCACAGTGCGGTTTACTTAACCGCCCCTCATGGTACGGTGGATCAATTGCATAAGTATATTCTAGATGACCAAGCCCAAGGAGTTTTTAATGGCAAAATATTTGTTCCGAAAGCAGCCCAACTTACGAATGCCTCTCAGTTAAATCGTAACTTGCTTCTTTCCTCGAAAGCCAGAATTAACACCAAACCAGAATTACAAATTACGGCAGATAACGTTAAATGTTCTCATGGTGCAACAGTGAGTCAGTTAGAAGCGGATGAATTATTTTACCTGCAAAGTCGGGGCTTAAATGAAACAGACGCTCGTAACCTGTTAATTGATGCTTTTGCTGCCGAAATTCTTGAGCGTATTCCCATCCATTCTATCCGACAACGGATAGCTCAATGTGTGGCCTGTCGAACATTAGAGTAGATGTAGGGGCGTAAACTCTGATGTGTTTTAGTTTGCGCCCTAAAATCCCATTTTAATCCTGATGATTAAATATGAATAAGCAACTAACCCCTATCTTAAAATCAATCGCTATTTATTTAAAAAACCTCTACCAGGATGAACTAGATAAAGTCATTTTATTTGGTTCACAAGCGAGAGGTGATGCTAGAGAAGAGTCAGATATTGACATCTTAATTGTGTTAAAACATCCTTTTCGTTATTATCAAGAGGTTTGTAGAATTAGTGATTTTGTTAGCAAATTATCCCTAGAATCTAATCAACTAATTAGTTGTTGTTTTACTACATCTCAACAATGGCAAGCAGAAAATAGCGCATTTTATCGTAATATTCATAGAGAAGGGGTTATCTTATGAGTCAACTTAATCAGAAACAGTTATTTCGTTGGGATAAATTAGCTTTCGAGAACTTATTAGATAGCACATAAAACTATCTTTGTGATGATTTGATCACTCAAGTTCTCCTACTTAATCCTTAGTCCACTGTACTCAAACCTATGTTAATCCAAGAAAAACCACTCGCTTTGAAAGTTCGTTCTGATTTTCCCCTTCTTAACCAGGAAGTTAATGGAAACCCCCTCGTCTATCTAGATAATGCAGCCACTTCCC
>JBFRWQ010000141.1:0-6466 GCA_051439665.1 Microcystaceae cyanobacterium
GCTAGCAATGGACGAGAAGCTATAGATATCTGGAAAGCATGGCGTCCCGATTTGATTTGGATGGATTTGCATATGCCTGAGATGGATGGATATGAAGCGACAAAACAGATTAGGGAGTGGGAATCACAGTTAGAGCCTGCTGTTACTACAAAGATTATTGCTTTGACTGCTAGTGTTTTTGGAGAGCGAGAGTTAGTTCTAGCATCAGGTTTTGATGACTATCTCATGAAACCCTTTCGGGAGAAGGTAATTTGGCAGGAGATGCAGGAATATTTGGGAGTAGAGTTAATTTATGAAGAATCTGTAGAGGATAATATTCAGAAACTGGAAAAGACGATTTGTTGCCCAGAAAAAGTTAATTCGGAAGATTTATCAGTCATCTTAAAGGATATGTCTTCTGAGTGGTTAGCTGAACTGCACAAAGCCTCAAGTCAACTTCGGGGTAAAAAAGTGAAGCAGTTAATTCAAGATATTCCGCCAGAAAAGGCTGTGCTGGCTACCAAACTGCAAAACTTTGCAGATAACTATCAATTTGATCGCATTGTTCAATTACTAAGTTAAATATTTGCTTGACTATAAGGAGGTTAAAACTAGGAAAAATCTATCATAATATATAATCCGCTTGAAGAGTTGTCATTGTCACCAAAGGGAAGCAATCTCAAAGGTGCGCGGAGATTGCTATCCGTTCCGGAATGCTCCGCAAACCTTCCACTCCGTTCCAGTCGCAATGACTTCAGTATAGTAATTATCCAGATTTGATATAACCGACTAATAATTTTCAAAAGATGTCCCTTTGATAAAAAAGATAATTTCTGAGCTAAAAAATGGTAAATAAAGGATTTGAACTATTGAATTTTTAAATTTGTATTCAAGAGAAAATCTGTATTAGGAGGAAGTAATTTTGTGATTACTGTATAAGGAAATTTTATATCAATGAGGAAAATAGGTTGCATTGCCTAAGTCCTAAATTTTAATACTTATCCTGAAAAATTGCCCCACGTTTAATTAAGTCTTGCTTCATTTCTTCAGAAACTCCTAAATTATGACCAAACATCGCACCCTTTAATACTGCACCTTCTAAGTTAGCCTCTGTTAAATCAGCTCCCAGTAACTGAGCATTTTTTAAATTAGCATTAATCAGATTTGCCTTAACCAATTTAGCACCAAATAATAAAGTATTACTCAAATTAGCACTATGCAAATTTGCATTTGTTAAATTTGCATTGATTAGATTAATATCTGTAAGATTAGTATGACTGAGATTAGTATGACTGAGATTAGCATCGCTTAAATTACTATATCTCAGATTAGCGCCTCGCAAATTCGCGTTTGTTAAATTAGCCACTCCAAGATTAGCACCTTTAAGGTTAGCATTCTCTAAGTTAATACCAGTTAAAGTTTGACCATAAGCTCCATGATTAACAATATCCCAGACAAGATACCACTTATCATCTAATTCTGTGGTATGAGTAATTTTTACACCTCTGAAGTTAACATAATTTAAGTTAGCACCTATCAATTTCGCATTATTAAGATTGACATCACATAGATTAGCACCTTCAAGATTTGCACCTTCAAGATTTGCATCTGTGAGATTCGCATAGTCTAACTTACTGCCAACTAGATTAACATGAAACAGTTTAGTGCTAGCAAGATTAGAATGTCTCAAGTTCACCCCATCAAGACTAGCATGACTCAAATCAGCACCTGTAAGGTTGGCTTGATGAAGGTTAGCCTGATTCAGATTAGCATAACTTAAATTAGCATTTGTAAGATTAGTATTTTTTAAGTTGGCACGACTCAAATTAGCACCTGTGAGATTAGCTTCACTTAATTGGGCATCTACGATATTGCTACGCCAAAGATTAGCACCTCTAAGATTAGCATTCTGTAAGTTAGCACTCCAGAAACTAGCGCCTATGATATCGGCACGACTCAAATTAGCATTGTGGAAGTTAGCAAACCACATTATAGCTCCACTCAGATTAGCATTAGTTAGATCGCTATAGCTAAAATTAGTTCCTTTTAAATTAGCACAAAGTAAATAAGCATTTCTGAGAATCGTCTCACTCAGATTAATTTCATCTAGATCGCTCATACTCAAATCAGCAGATGTAAGATTTACACCTGCCAATTTATCAGTAAAATTTTGATCGCTAACTATCTTAGAAACATCTATTGTTTTGTTTATAGTATTCATAATTAAACAAAAGTTATTCCCATCAATGTAGTGTGGATTCCACTCTTCTTGGAAAAATGTTGTACCTGTTTCAACTATCATTATTCTATTTTCCTTAAATTAACTGTTGGTTGTTTTATTGTTAATAATATTCTTGCGTATATTCACAGGAAAAACAATACATAAAAGTTCAGGAAAGTTCAGTAATTTTTGACTTGAATAAAACTGAATATTTGGGGTAAATCTGATGAATTGGACCAAATAAATAGTAATTTATCAGTATTTTGGCCTAGATATACAACAAATGTCGTAGAGTTTTATTGAGTAAAATTCAGTTTTATTCAGTGGTCGAAAAAATCAACAGACAAATGTCTAACATGGGTAGTCCCTCAACATAAATACCTAAATATCCCACAAATTCCATACAGGTTTGATGAAAAAGGGAGCGATCGCCTCAATTATTAGGCCACTTCATATAACTACAAACAAAGCAGATGAATCTTCAAACCTAGATTCATCTGCAGTCAATTTTATGAATACTTTTTAATAATTTAAGCTGCTATTAGTCAAACTCAATTCTTAAACACAGAGAAACCGATATATCTATATCCGTTTTCTCTAAAGCTCAACTAGATAGCTAATCCTGTAAGGAGACCTTCAGAGCCATTGAATCCGAGGTAAGAAACTGACTCTAAGGCATGGTCAATTTCAGTATCTAAAGAGGTGTCTTCTTGAACGAATGCCTCAAAGCCAGTGGTAGACGAGAGACTGTTCTCGTCAATCCTCAGATTTGAGTGTTTTGAAGACCCGTATAGATGATATCGCTGCTAGGGTCAAAGTCAATGGGATTGTCCAAAGTTGCAATAGTTGTCTGATAATCTTCTATATTAAAATCGCCATCAGGCTGTATCCCACGTAGAGATCCCAACACTCTCACTATTGCCATCATCAGTCCTTCTGCACTGGTTACAACTATCTCATTTGTATTTGAATCATACTCGACTTGCTTTTCGGGATCTATAATACCATGCTCAGAAATACCAAGGTCATCGATATTAGAGATATTAATATCCATCAACGTATCAATCTCAATCTTGTCTCCATGTGTGGCATTGAAGTTATTGATGATATAAGGTGTAGTGCCATCAGTTAAGCTAAAAGTATCAGCGCCTGTAGTACCTACAAAACTTCTTGTTCTTGAGAAAGAATCTGTGTTTTGAACACCATCAAGATAGATGTCGTCACTTGCAAAGCCAACGGGATTTTCCAGAGTTACAATCGTAGCTCCAGTTGCAGAAACTTTTAAATCACCTGTAATTTCATCAAAGCTGAGGTCACTGACACTACTGAAACCGTAGACAGACTTATCAATATCAATTATGTCTCCTTCATTGCTATTGAAGTCAGTGATGGTATCACTTCCGAAGTCGTTATCGAAGACAAAAGTATCAGCGCCTTCACCACCTATCAGAGTATCCTGACCCATATCTCCTATTAGTGAATCGTCGCCATCACCACCTTTGATAGTGTCATCACCACCCTCACCTTTGATAGTGTCATCGCCACCCTCACCAACAAGGATGTTATCTTCAGCATCTCCTCGAATACTATCGTTACCTACATCACTACCTATAATATTCTCAATATCATACAACCAATCCTTAGTTCCATGACCATCAATAGCTTCAGCATAACCATTGCCGACTAACGTGCCTAAATTGACTACAACGTTTCCTGGAGAATGGCTGTAGCTAGACGTATCAGAACCATCAACACCACCATAAATACGGTCGTCTCCTTTTCCACCTGCTATTTCATCGTCTCCCCCAAATCCGTAAAATACATCATCCTGAGCTGTATTTGCTTTACTCTCTGCTTCATAACCAGCCATAACATCGTTATGTTCTGTTCCATACATATAATTTGCCGCATTGTTGCCCCCTATATTAACTCCATGATAGGCTCCAAGAACCAAAAATTCGTTTGCTCCCAGGTTTTCGAGGTCTTGTTCAGCGATATTCAGTGGTGTATTAGTTTTATAGTCTCTCGCGTCCTCAGAATTAAGAATCAATGCTTGCCTTTCAATAATACTGAACCAATCAGACTGAAGTTTCCCACTTGAGTAGCCTTCTAAATCCGTGATTGCCGTATCTGAGATTGTATTAGCTAGTTGAACTGTTGCAATCACATCATTGCCATCACTGTCATCATGCAGAACCTTGAGTAGATTATTACCATTAGAATTTTGGTCAATATAGATATTACCATCTGCTGGCATGGGAATAAATATGACATCTTGGGAAGGGTCAAAGTCTGTAATGGTTGCAGAACCAGTTTCTCCTTCAATCGGAGCGGCAACATCTTCTGAGTTATTTGACGCAACTTTGAGTATATCAAATATCATCGGTACAATTTCTTTAGTAATTTTGCCGACGTGCCCCAAACCTGGAACAAGTGTAAAAGCTAGGTCAGTCGCATCTCCAGCTATCGAGAGACCCAGCTTTAACCAGTCAACTTCTTTTTGTGAGGAGTCCATAGTAGAATCACCCAAGAAGAAGGTATCCCCGTCTGCCCCACCAGTCAGCACATCGCTTTCACCTTCAAGCAGAGGACCTGAGTACAACACGTCACGCCCAGTACCTCCATTAAGGATATCACTTCCATTGTACCCATAAAGTATATCATTACCGCCCAATCCATTGATCGTCTCGTCAAAATCAGCATCCCAAGTGTAACTTTTGGTATAAGCTTCATTATCCTTAGGAGTTGAGCGTATATCACCCCGATTGTACCAATAAACAGTGAATGGTCGTGCACCCTTAATTATGTTGGCATTATTATTGCCATCAATAGTTTCATAGAAATCGTACGCACCTCGATGATGTCTAACAGGTGTCTTTTTGAACCATGTTGAAAGTGTAGTATCTTGATTAGTAAAGTTATTTGATGGTATAGTATAGGGAGTAGTTTGCTTTCTTGTAAGCATCTTGAATCTGCTAAAGTCTTCCGCTGAAAAATATAGTGGTGATTCAGTGATGTGTTCTATTGCCATTTTTCTTTCTCCTTTAATTACTTAATTGGGCAGAAGTTGTTTTCTTTTCCCTTGTTAATATTACTATCGCTGAAATTTTCAGAAAACACAATACAGAAAAGTTCAGGAAAGTTCAGGAGTTTTGCACCTGAATTTTCCTGAACTTTTTTGAGGGAAAATTTGTCTGAGTAATTGCAATTTTTACTATAAATTAATGTAGTTATGATTTAGACTAGGAATGGAAAGTAGCTGTTTTTTTAGATGTGGATTTAATTTTTTTTTAAGTATTTATTACTCAGTATTTTAGCATAGATATACGACAAATTTATGATGGTATTTTGGCGTATATCTAAGCAAAATATAGTAGTATTTTATTCAGGAAAATTCAGTTTTATTCAGTGGCTGAAAAAATCAATTCAGGAAAGTTCAGTTTTATTCAGTGGTTGAAAAAATCAACATAATAAATGTCCCATAGAGGGGGTGTTTCAGCATTTTAGCGTAGATATTCCACAAATACAATACAGGTTTGATGTTTAAGGGACAATCCATCTGTAGGTAATATCATTTCCGGTTGAATAGTTATAAATAAGAAGAGAGGAGTCATACAGAATCCGGCTGAAAAATTGTCATTGCAACGATAGGAAGCAATCTCAGGGGTTGACCGAGATTGCTTCCTTTCACTCCGTTCCAGTCGCAATGACTTACAATAATTAATCATCCGGATTTGATATCAGGAGGGAAGAGGGAAGAGGGGAGATGGGGAGATTGAATATTGAATATTGAATATTGAAGTAATGATAGAGTTATAAACATATACTATATAACCGGATTGATTCTATATAACAACAAAAAAAAGCAGATGAATCTAACAGGTAGATTCATCTGCTATCAAGTTGAGGAAATGTTATTTATCAAAATAATTGGGTCTCAAACCCCGCCTTTTAAGGCGAAATGTTTTTGGAGGGTTGCTCAAAATCCCCTTGACAAAAACAACTTCTGACTTCTGACTTCTAACTTCTGACTTCGTTAACGGCGTCGTCTACTGCCAAAACCACTGCTCCGACGTGAAGGTGACAACCCACCACTACCAAAGCTACGACGTTGTTGACGAGGTTTTGCTGTACCAGAGCGCTGCAAGTCACTGGCACCAACACCACTACCTGTAGAACGATTTGTATTTTGCTGTTGTTTACGAGTTGTGTTACTTCTAGTAGAGTTAGTTACACCAGTAGAACGTAATGTTTGACGATTTTTCA
>JBFRWQ010000142.1:0-10746 GCA_051439665.1 Microcystaceae cyanobacterium
CCCTTGGACCCAAAGGCCGCAATGTGCTTTTGGAAAAACAATTCGGTGCGCCCCAAATTGTCAATGATGGGATCACCGTTGCTAAAGAAATTGAACTAGAAGACCCCTTAGAGAACACAGGGGCTAGATTAATTCAGGAAGTCGCCTCAAAAACCAAAGAAATCGCAGGAGACGGTACAACAACTGCCACCGTCATTGCTCAAGCCTTGATTCGAGAAGGGCTTAAAAACGTAACAGCAGGTGCAAATCCCGTCGCTTTACGTCGAGGAATCGAAAAAACAATTAATTTCCTAGTTGAAGAAGTAGCGAGCGCTGCTAAACCCGTGGAAGGAGATGCGATCGCTCAAGTCGCCACCGTTTCTGCGGGTAACGACGAAGAAGTAGGTCAAATGATTTCCCAAGCAATGGAAAAAGTGACCAAAGATGGAGTAATTACCGTAGAAGAATCAAAATCTCTCAATACTGAATTAGATGTGGTTGAAGGGATGCAGATTGATCGGGGTTATCTCTCTCCTTACTTCATCACCGATAATGATCGCCAAATTGTAGAATTTGAAAGCCCCTATATCTTAATTACGGACAAGAAAGTTAGTTCCGTTAACGATTTAGTCAGTATCCTAGAAACTGTTGCCCGTGACGGCAAATCTTTACTGATTATTGCTGAAGATCTTGATGGGGAAGCCCTAGCGACTCTGGTGGTGAATAAAGCCCGTGGCGTATTGAATGTGGCTGCTCTTAAGGCGCCCAGTTTTGGCGATCGCCGTAAAGCGATGCTACAAGATATTGCTATCCTTACAGGGGCAAGCGTTGTCTCAGAGGAAATTGGTCTTAGCTTAGATACCATGACCCCTGATATGCTGGGAACAGCCGATAAAGTGATTATCGAGAAAGATAACACAACCATTGTGGCTTCAGGTGATACCAAAGCTAAGGACGCAGTACAAAAACGAGTTGCCCAACTGCAAAAACAACTGGCTGAAACCGATTCTGACTACGATAGCGAAAAATTACAGGAACGAATCGCTAAACTAGCAGGTGGTGTGGCTGTGATCAAAGTTGGGGCTGCTACTGAAACCGAACTCAAAGATCGTAAACTACGGATTGAAGATGCCTTAAATGCTACCAAAGCGGCGGTAGAAGAAGGAATCGTACCAGGTGGTGGCACAACCCTGATTCACTTAGCAAGTAAGATAGCAGATTTCCGTGAGACTCTCACCCAAGATGAGGAAAAAGTCGGTGCGGATATTGTAGCGAAAGCGCTTGATGCGCCCTTGCGTCAATTAGTTAATAATGCAGGGGTAGAAGGATCAGTAATTGTCGAAGCGGTTCGTAAGACTGACTTTAATGTTGGTTACAACGCTTTGACTGGCGAATTTGAAGACCTCATTGTTGCAGGTATTATTGATCCCGCTAAAGTGGTTCGTTCAGCGCTGCAAAATGCAGCATCTATTGCTGGTATGGTGCTAACCACAGAAGCATTAGTCGTCGAAAAACCAGAACCTGAACCCCCTGCACCTGCCCCTGATATGGGCGGCATGGGCGGCATGGGTGGCATGGGCGGCATGGGCGGCATGGGCGGCATGGGCATGATGTAGTCCATTGCGCCATCCTACGGCTTGTTTTTGGGGGCAAAGCCCCCATTTTGGTTTTTATCTGCCTAAACATTTGCACTCATCTTATAAACTCTGTTTCTCGTCCAAGCTTCTCTTAAGATACTTTGGGTAAATTTAAAAATTTCCTCAATTGAGGAAAACTTACACTCGCCAAATTATCAAGCCACCATTGTTGAAGTAAATCGACATATTGCTGAACCATTGATAATACCTTTTGTTCTTGTGTCTTCCCTTGCGCTATTATAGGTTGACCAATTTTTACTTTAATCAAGCCATTTAGCTCTAGGGAAGTAAAGATAGGAAGAGCTGGCTTACCACTGATTAAAGATAACTCTGCAAATCCTTTATAAAATGGTCTTTGACGACCATGAAAAGGAATAAATAATTCATTTTTGCCATTATACCCATCACCAGCAATATAAACAGAGCCACCCTTTTCAAGAACTTTAAGAGAATCATACAAAAAATATGTCAACATCTTTTGTGTCTGTTCATGAAGACTCTTTTGAGGCTCATATAGGTTGTTGATATCCAACATTGTTTCTGTTAATGCTTGAGCATCTCTGTAATTTATATGAACATAGTTGGTAAATTCAAATTTCTTCTGAATTAAAGTAGCAGTTCTTAGTCCAATAAAGTGACCTGTTACAAAAATGATGCCTGGATTAGATGCTTGAAGCTTATCTACTACATCAAGTCCTTCAAAGACTACCCATTTCTCGAAAATACGATCTTTGCTCAGTTCATTGACTGCCCAAGAACAGTTAGAAAATAGACTGTGCTTAACAATTTCCTTTTTAGGATCTACTAAACCCAAGTCTTCAATACACTGAGCTATTACATTTCTCCTGCGAATCTGAAATTTATGGAATTTTTGATCATGCTTGTATAATATCTCAACCACCCCACGATGTAGTTTTTGTCTAGCCCCGTAATCAAGCAAATCAAGGAAAGAGGTTTGAGTTGTGAGACTTTTTATCTTTCTTTTGGATTCTCTAAGATATTTTTTGATGCTCTTAATGGCAGGTTGAATTAAATCATCTTCTTTAAACTGCTCAAATTGGTTTAATTCTTGGGCAAGTTTTTCTACAGTAGCCAAATTCAAGAAGAATTGCGATGGATTTTCAAGTGAAAAAACTTTATTAATTTCAACAAATAGACTAACTGCTAAAATTGAATCTCCTCCCAAGGCATAAAAGTCATCCGTAACGCCGATTGGACTAATATTAAAAACTTTTTCCCAAATTGACTGTATTTTTTGTTCAAGTTCATTTCTTGGCGCAATTTTTTCACTATTGATTAATGAATTGGCTAGTTGATTAGCTACGGCTGTTCTTTGCAACTTTTTGGTTGCTCCTTTAGGCAGTTCTTCAACAATTATGACTCTATGAGGAACTTTAAAAGATACTAATTTTTCAGATAGATACTCCCTAATAGCTTGGGGGGTGATTGTCTGATTCGGTTCAAGCACCACTGCTATCGCTATATCTTCACCCAGGGTAGGATGAGGAACAGGGAAAGTAACCGCTTGGTGAATTTCTGGTAACTTCATGGCTACCATATCTACTTCAAGAGGCATAATTTTTTCGCCTCCCCGATTAATAATTTCTTTGATTCTACCTTTAAGAAATAAATAGCCCTCTTCATCTAAATAGCCTAGATCACCTGTCCGAAACCAACCATCGTAGAATGCTTGTTGATTGATACTAGGATCACCTAAATAACCATCAAAATAGATATTATTAATGACAACCTCTCCAATTTTCATTGGTGGTAAAAAATTACCCTCAGCGTCCATAATTCCTATTTTGACACCACAAGGGAGACCGACAGATTCAGGTTTTCTCTGATCAGGAGGTAAAGGATTAATAGCTAGTTGAGGAGAACCTTCTGTCATTCCATAGCCCTGAATTACAGGTATGTTAAATATACTTTCCAATTCTATTATCGCTTCTGGGGGAATCGGTGCTGAAGATGTGCGGATAAAACGAAGGGTAGAATGGTTGATGATTCGATGATTATTTCGAGCATCTTGTAAAATAGCTGTATGAATGGTTGACACTCCGCTATACCATGTTGGCCTAAATATCTCTAACCACGACCAAAATTGATTTAGATTGAATTCGGGAACACAAATAATACTACTACCAGTGTTTAGAGAAGATAGTAAGGTGATAACTAAGCCATGTACATGGAAAAAGGGCATGAAATTTAAACATCGATCATCTTCCTGTAGTTGCAGAGCTTGACTAATATTTTTAGCAGATGTACATAGATTACGATGGGTTAATGGGACTTGTTTGGGTTGGGATGTTGTACCTGATGTATGAAGAATAAGAGCAATTCTATCAGGATTTATAGCTTGATCAGATTTATCATCAAAATTTAACTTAGATTGACTAGAATTAAGTATAAATGCACCTTTTTTCTGGTTATCAGGGACTAAATTAATGACTGATATATTTAGCTTTTGTGCGACTTCGACAGCCGTTGAAAATCTTTGGTCAAGGGTGACTAAAGCCTTAATCTGTAGATCAATAAAATAGAACTCTAATTCTGAAGCACGATAATTGGGATTAAGTGGACAGCAAATTGCACTTTTTGTTATTCCTAGAAACATAACTGCCATTTCTAGATCATTAGGCATAATCGTAGCCACTCTATCTTCTGATGTAATTCCTAACTCGGATAACTTAGATGCTACATAATTAATTTGTTGCTCTAAGTCATGGTAAGTCAGTTCTTGATTATCTATACTGATTAACGCAGGCTTATTGCTATAGTAACTAGCCTGGTCGGTAATCAGTTGATTGATCGTTGGAATCGAATCAGTCTTTCTCTTTGGAGTAATATAATTTACCATAAAACTACTTAAATTTAATATTTTTTTAACAATATTGCTGTCAACATAGCAGTGTCGAGAAGCAATGTCAATGTCAGCTTTATTACCCATAACTTATATATTTATATTATTTTATAAATTTTAACTTAGGAGTTCACAATCCCCAACTGCCCAAATAATGTCAAGGTCGAGATGTATAATAAACACAAGTAGTTAAAGCATCATCAACTCATCAACTATGACCACATATCACTACGTTGTAGCCAGCCAGCGCTTTTTAACGGAAGAAGAGCCTCTTGAAGAAGTTCTTAAGGAACGAAGACAGAATTATCAAGAAAAAAACAAAGAAATAGACTTTTGGCTGATTATTCAACCTGCTTTTTTAGAAGCGCCTGAATTGGCCGACATTAAAGCCCAATGTCCCCAACCCACCGCAGCCATTATCTCAACCAATGAACAGTTTATCATCTG
Source organism: Microcystaceae cyanobacterium (assembly GCA_051439665.1). Lineage (GTDB taxonomy): Bacteria > Cyanobacteriota > Cyanobacteriia > Cyanobacteriales > Microcystaceae > JBGTGT01. The sequence continues at coordinate 4,927 of JBFRWQ010000142.1, forward strand.
GCTTAAATTACGCCTAGAATATGTGTTAACGGGTCAATTTGAAGCGCCTTCTGATACTATTTCTGATCCTCTGGCTTCTTTAGAAGCGATCGCTTAGATTAGTTCAGTAAACTGTGGGGGAGTAGGTGTAGTTGAAAGGGCTAAAGCCTAACAACACCTTATATCTCCCAGGTTAAAATAATAACCAATCTTTTGAAAGGGCTAAAGCCCAACAACACCTCGTACCTCCCAAGTTAAAATAATAACCAATCTTTTGAAGTAAAGCGCTTTAATTGCTGTACCCGTTGACGAAAATAACCAGTATCTAACCGACAATAATCATAAAATTGGGTCGCATTTAAACTAATTGCCCATGACCAAATATAGGCTGTTTGGGTCAAACTTTGTAAACAATCTCTTTCTATAGCGCTAAAAGACTCTACTGTCTCGTATCCTTGCCAAAACCCATCTCTAACTCGACGGCTTAACCCACTCTGCATAGCAACTTGTAAAAATTTAGCTAGATCAAATATTCGCCACCCGTAACCACATTGATCAAAATCAAATAAGGTTAACTGATTATCACTGGTAAAATGAACATTGCCACTGTGAGGATCTCCCCAACAAACTGACCAATAAGGTGATTGAGTGGGTAAGTCAGCTAACACTGTCTTAATCTGACTGGAAATCTCTAGTAACTCTTCTAAATCTTGCTTTCTAGGCTGTAGGAACGGAACAATGATCGCTAAAGAATCATCGAGTAGGTAATCCAAGGTTAGGGGTTGGCGCTTAAAGGAAGAATCAAACCCTTGACAAACATGATGAATATTAGCCACGGTTTCCCCTAACAGTTGCGCTTGCGTGACATCTAAATCGCCAACGGCCACTGTCCCTAATGCGTAGGTAAATAAGGTTAAGTAGCGCTTTCCTTCTGGGGCTGTAATTTCGATAAAAAGCTTATTATTTTTAGTTTTAATCGGGTAAGCTACAGGAAGCTGGTGTTGGTGTAAAAAATCTAATAGTTCTAACTCGAAGGCAATATCAGGCTGCGATCGCCAATGATGATGAGAGACTCGCAAGATATAAGCTTGATTGTCAATATTAACTAAATAGGTGTCGCTTAGTCCTCGATGCCAAAATTGACATTGTTTAACCTCTCCAATGGGATAACGAGCTTTTAAGACAGAGACTAAGGCATAAGGGGATAGGATCGAATAGATAACTGGAAACATTTCGCCACTTTGTTCATTCTCACAAGGAGATGTTTGTTTATTAAAGACGGGTATATGAGGTGATAAGTGCATGGTTTCTCCCTGATGAGCGAATTTTTGATAAAGAGGAGTTTAAAAAATAAATAAGTAATTTAACACTGTTGGTTCATACTTCTTTTATACAACTTAAAAATAAGATAAATCAGGGAAAGTCATGGTATCAGAAACTACAGTATGGCAGTAGATTGTGGTAAATTACTTATTTTAAGTTATTTTTCAACCATGCTAAGAGATTGACCAGAAATTGAGGATGATCAGGATCAAAATGAGTTAATGTCTTAACTCCCGACTCACCAACCACACAAATTTGACTGTGAAACTTACTTAGGGCTTGCCAAAAAGATTGTAAAGCAGGATCATTGATTAAATGACCATAAAAAATAAAAATAAATACTTTTTCGGGATTATTGCGTTGCAGCAATTGCCAATATAAGCGTAACATTGACAATGTTTCAGGAATGCCGTGGGAAAAATCAGGGCATCCTTGGGTTAACATTTGATCATAAATATCGACTGTCGGATTCTCTAGATCTAAAAATTCACCACTATTAATACAAACGAGATAGATTTTTGAGTTTAATGTTGAGTCATCTTCGATCGCAACAGATAAATTATTGATCCATCCTGATCTTGTATCCTCATTTGTCTGAGGAATACTATTGGAAGGCTGAGGATAAGAAGGGGATGACAAACTATTCTGATGCCAAAGTTGATAAAATTCAGCGTAGGTTAGCTGTTGAACACAATGCCATAATAACTCCCGACAAGGGTGATCGCTATGATGGCGTGGGTTACTAAAGAATTGTTGTAAGAGGGGAACAATTTGAGGAATTTGACTGGGGTGAAGCACTTTGGCCAGACTATCTGCTAATTCTAAGCGAGTCGCTTTCATTAAGTCTTCTGATAAATTGTTAGTCAATAATTCCATCATTGTTGTGATCACTTCTCTGTTTCCTGTTCCCACTTTGGCTAAACTGTGAGCAGTTCGACGTAAAGTATCTTGGTCGTCAGTCGCAGTTAATAAACGAATTAAAGTAGCAATCACCGCCGGATTATTGGCCCCTAATTCCCCTAAACTATCGGCTGCTAAACTTTGAATATCGGTGTCCTGACTGACAGTAATTAAATGAACTAGGGTGTTAATCGCTTCTAAATTACCTGAGTCAATGCGCCCTAAACTTGCGGCGGCCTGACGACAAGTAAAAGGATCATCAGCCGTTTGCAAAACATGAACTAAAGCGGTAATGGCTTCAGGATTGCCTGGATCTAATCGACCTAAACTTTCGGCGGCTTCACGTCGTAGAGATTCTTCATTTCCCACCTGTGTCCATTTGGCTAAGGTGGCAATGGCGGTAGGGTGAGTGGGGTCGAGTTTGCCTAAGCTTTCAACGGCTTCTTTACGGAGTAAGAGGTTTTCTGATGAATTAATTAATTGAACCAAGCCATTCATCGCTTCAGGGGAATCTTTGCCAATTTTTCCTAAACTACTAATGGCAACCCATCGGGTTAGAACATCCTTGGTTTGACTCAGTAGTTGTACTAAGCCATGAATAGCAATTCCGTTCCCTGGTTCAACTTCTCCTAAACTATATACCGCTATCCGACGAATTTCTTCAGTTTGCTTTTCCTGTAATAGTTCCACCAAAATAGTAATGGCGAAGATGTTACCTGGATCGAGTTTTTCTAAACATTCAGCAGCCATCCGTTGAAAATTGGTGTCAGAGGAACAGCGTAATAACTGAACCATGGCCGCTATGGCAAGGTCATTTCCTCGCCCGATTTTCTCTAAACATTGAAAGACTCGTCTTTGTTGGGAGGATTCTCCTAAGACGGCTAAATATTTCACGAGGGCGGTAATGGCGACGGACTGTTGCTCTCCGATTTTGGCCAAACCCCTTAAAGCGACTAACCGAAGGTTTTCCTCTGTTGCTTTGAGTAGATCGATAAAGACAGAAAGCGCTAAAGGATGACCTGGGGAAATTTTACCTAAACATTCGGCAGTTGTGATACGGAGGTCAAAAGAAACCTTTTCTTTAATTAGTTGAGTTAGCATAGCAATTGATAGAGGATGATCAACTCCTTTACGAGCTAACCAGCGCCATGCTTCATCAGTAGCGCTCGAAGACGGTTCAAGTAAAAAGCTTCCAATTAAGCGTTTAATAACTATCTCTCGATGGGTATGCTCAAGACTTTCTAAAGCGGGTTGAACGAGAAAGCGCTCATTAGAAGTAGGCGCAAAGGCCCAACGAATTAGCTGATCAATGATATCTTGTCCTTGAGAACTTTCGCCAAACTGTGCCAAACTTGCTCCTGCGATGAAATAGGCAAGTTGACCATAAAAGTTAGAGGGATCGCAGCGATCGCTAAAGGTTTTTAACTGTTCAATTAAGGTTTCCTTGACTTCAATGGCCAGATCAGTACGTCCTAGCCAAAAGTTGAGAACTTTTTGCCAATCAGCGCTAAAAAAGCGAGGGTTTCCCCCATTTGCACTACTTTCTGGCGACAATTCTAAAAACCATTCTGGTTGGCTAATGGTTTGGGCAGCAAAATAAGCAGCAAAGCTAAGATCACTAAATTGATAGGTTTGGTCTTCAGGGCTTAAGGTTAACCAACCTAGTTGTAATGCCCGACTTAATGCTAACTCAGATGACTCATTTTCAGGAATCACCAGCAATTTATCAGTGTCTAACTGTTTAATTGCCATTTTCCCCAACCATTCCTTCAGGTCTTTCTGTTGTTGTTCCGAGAGGAGGGTGGTTTCTTCTGTCCATTGATTATATTCTTGAACCAGAATACCGTAGAGTTCTGTCAGAGAGTTGGGTAAGGGGGAAGACTGTTGAGAAAACCAATGACAGAGGAAGGAGAGTCGGAGGGGATGGGCGAGCGCTTGATAAATCGTTTCTGCATTAACGTTTGAGAGTTCAGTGGTTAAACCAGCGCTTAATTGTTGTTTTTGAGCAGAAGGATCGCTTTTTTGAAACCACTGCTCAATAAATTGCCGAACTTCTTGGGGATAAATTAGATCTCTGGTATAGTAACAGTCAAATTTGCCACGACGATCATAAAGTTCCTTGGCTGCTACTGTTTGCCATGACGACTCACGACAGTTGAGGACAATGTTAACGGTTTGACCCCAATATTGTAAATCTTGAACCACCCGTCCCAAGGCTAAAAAGCGATTATTTTGTTCTGGGGTTTTAAGACAATCCATCCCATCTAATAGTAACCATAAGCGGCCAGAAGCAATTAGCGATCGCAGACCTTTTTCTAGCTGATCTAAGGGATCTTTGGTTAAATTAACAACTTGAGGCAACCATTTTTGATAGAGATAGTCAGAAAGGGATAGAATGCCTAGTTCACTAGCACTGATCCAGATCGGAATACCATGATCTTGATCTAATAGCCATTGGGCTAATCTTTGCAACATTAATGTTTTACCCGTTCCCATCGCCCCAATTACGGCCACTCGATAGGGGGAATGGAGACGAGGATAAAAATGAGCCTCAAAAAAGGTGTCGGGAGTCTGAGGGCTATCTGTTTCAGATTGAGCGAGATTCAGGAAGTAATGACCGCTTATTGGCTCTAATTCATCGGGTTGAGTAGTTAGGGGATTGATGGGGTGAGTATTCTTGATAATTGTCCGACTGAGATCACGCCACTCTATTTCTCTGACTAACCCCTTAGACGATGGGGCAGCCGATTGTTCTAAATTGGGCTCAGTGTTCCCTTCTGTGATCGGTGTCTCCTGTGTATCAGACATAATTGTTGCTCAATTCCCTCAAATTCTGAACCATCCTAATTAATCTTCTTCTATTCTACTGACATTTCTGAACAACTAACGCCCAGCTTATGGAGCGTGCTGCTTACGCAAGCGCATAATTGAGCCAGTGAACCATTAAGGACTTTTTATTAAGATCATGAGAGCATGAAGAAAAACTGGGTTAAACTATTAGAGACTTAAACTAAGAGAAATAACTCCACAATGGAGGGAGTTTGCTTCTTCTTGCCAGAATTAAACTTTGAAGATATGTGGGCTAAAACTAATGAAAATGTCTAAAAAACAAGGGATTTCTTCATCGAAACGCTATCAATTAGCGGGAATCAAACGATTTGCAAATTTTATGTTTTGGGGTCCTCCTCTTATTTTGGGATCAGTAGTCTTTATTGTCTGGCAATATCAACAAAATCCCCAATGGCTATCAGGAAGCCCAGGAAATAGTCAAACCCTACCTCAGTCTGACCAACTCGAAGAACCAGGGATTTACAACGATCTACCAGTAGGCAATTCAGCACCTACGCCCAATTTCTTCAATAATAGCAATAATGTACCTGTTGTACCCTCTGCTAATCAATCCTTAACTCCTTCTACTAATACTAATACGGGGATCAATTCTGGCTCTAATCCTTTTAACCCACTAAATAACTCAGCTAATCCCTCTAATCCTACCACTAAATCTCCTAGTCTGTTTAAGCCTCTGTTTCCTACTAAAAATAACGCAAATGGAGGAACAACTCGCCCACCTTCTTCCTCTACTCGCTCTCCTTCTCGTATCGAAATTAATGTTAACTC
>JBFRWQ010000143.1:0-5072 GCA_051439665.1 Microcystaceae cyanobacterium
TCCTCTACGGTTCTGCTACATTAGGAACAAGTTTATTACTCAAAGCCTGTGGGGGTGACACACAACAAGCGACTGATAACACCAACACTACACCATCCCCTGATGCGAGTCCAGTAGCAGCTAGTGGAGATACGATTAAAGTTGGGATCTTACACTCCCTCAGTGGCACAATGGCCATCAGTGAAACCACCGTGGTTGAAGCCGAAAAATTAGCGATTGAAGAAATCAACGCAGCAGGTGGTGTTCTTGGTAAGCAAATTGAAATAGTCGAAGAAGATGGACAGTCAGATTGGCCAACCTTCGCCGAAAAAGCCACTAAATTAATTGATCAAGATCAAGTAGTGACAGTCTTTGGTTGTTGGACATCAGCCAGTCGTAAAGCGGTATTACCCGTCTTTGAATCCAAAAATCACATGCTTTGGTATCCTGTTCAATACGAGGGTCAAGAATGCTCTAAAAATATATTCTATACAGGTGCAACCCCTAACCAACAAATTGAACCTGCGGTTGATTGGTTATTAGAGAATAAAGGAAAACAATTCTTCCTAGTTGGCTCAGATTATGTATTCCCTCGTACCGCTAATACCATTATTAAAGAACAGTTAGCCGCTAAAGGGGGAGAAACCGTCGGAGAAGACTATTTACCTCTTGGCAACACAGAAGTTACCCCTATTATCACAAAAATTAAAGCAGCCTTACCCGATGGTGGGATAATTTTTAATACCTTGAATGGGGATAGTAATGTTGCTTTCTTCAAACAATTACAAGGAGCGGGATTAAACCCTGATAAATACCCTGTCATGTCTGTCAGTATTGCTGAAGAAGAAGTTAGACAAATTGGGGTAGAATATCTCAAAGATCATTATGCAGCTTGGAACTATTTCCAAACCGTTGACACACCAGAAAACACCACATTTGTTGAAGCCTTTAAAGCAAAATACGGCGACGATAGGGTAATTAGTGACCCGATGGAATCTGCTTATATTATGGTTTATTTATGGAAACAAGCCGTAGAAAAAGCAGGAACAGCCGACGATTTAGATAAGTTACGGGCTGCTGTCATTGGTCAAGAATTTTCAGCACCACAGGGATCTGTGAAAATGTTCCCCAACCATCATATTTCTCAGACGGTTCGTATTGGACAAGTGCGAGAAGATGGCTTATTTGATATTGTTTCATCAACAGATGCACCTATTGAACCAATTCCTTGGAACCAATTTGTTCCTGATACCAAAGGCTTTGCTTGTGATTGGACTGATCCCAATAAGGGTGGTAAGTATAAAGTTGAAGGAACTTAAACAGTAAATAGTAATCAGTAACCAGTTCATAGTTAGCGCTTGAATACTTTTAGTTACTGTTTTTGGTGTTGTAGGGGCGCAAGGCTTGCGCCCTATAAATTTAGCCTCAAATAATTAACCAACTAACCATCAACTCATTATGTCGATTTTCTTAGAAGCTATTTTTAATGGCGTGAGTATTGGCGCAGTCTTACTAATTTCTGCGTTAGGATTGGCCATTGTTTTCGGACTAATGGGAGTCATTAATTTAGCCCACGGGGAATTAATGATGTTAGGCGCATACACAACCTTTGTGGTGCAGAATGTCTTTAAAGGGTTAGGTGAGCCTTTTTTTAGTAGCTACATTATTTTTGCCTTACCCACTGCTTTTATTGTGGCAGGATTAGCTGGCCTATTGTTAGAAAGAGGTGTCATTCAATTTCTCTATGGAAGACCCTTAGAAACCCTCCTAGCGACATGGGGAGTTAGTTTACTATTGCGTCAATTTGTCCGTAGTGTCAGTTGGTCAATGATGATAGGAATTGGTTTATTTTCTTTACTATTCTTTGGTGCAATTTGGTTGCTCAAGAAAAGAGAAAATTGGTTAGGGATTAAAAATAAAGCGCTGCCAATTCTCTTAATTCTTTCTGTAGCCATTTCTACCATTATCGGAATTAACATCAAAGGAGATCTCGCTAAAGCTTGGTTTAGTGCTAGAAACGTCGATGTAACCGCCCCAACATGGTTAAGGGGGGGATTGCCCATTTTAGGCTTTCAAATGCCTTACGCTCGCTTATTTATTATTACTTTAACGATCTTATGTTTAGTAGGAACTTATTGGTTTCTTAATCGTTCTAATTGGGGGTTAAGAATTCGTGCTGTGACCCAAAACCGAACCATGAGCGCTTGTTTGGGGATTCCAACTAATCAAATTGATGCGCTAACCTTTGCGATTGGCTCAGGATTAGCAGGAGTAGCAGGATGCGCTATTAGTTTGTTAGGCTCAGTTGGACCGAATACGGGGCAAAATTATATTGTTGATACCTTTATGGTAGTGGTGGTTGGGGGCGTAGGAAATCTAGTCGGAACGATTATTGCAGCGCTGGGAATTGGTATTTTAAACTATTTAGTTGGCTCAGGAACATTAGCTTTATTGTCAGCCTCAATGGATTTCTTAAAACCCCTAACAGATACTTTAGATTTCTTTGCTACAACCAGTATGGCTAAAGTGTTAATTTTTGCCCTGATTATTGTTTTTCTACAAGTTAAACCAGCAGGACTATTTCCACCTAAAGGCAGAACGGCTGAATTGTAAATTATGAATTATGAATTATGAATTGTAAATTGTAAATTGTAAATTATGAATTGTAAATTATGAATTATGAATTATCATCTCACATTCGCTTAAGTAGCCATAGTTAAAGACTCTCATCTTATGCTATTAACTTCTGCCTCCTGCCTCCTGTCTCCTGCCCCCTGCCTGCCTATACCCACCAGTTAATTATTAAAAAGGATTTTATCTGAATTTTATTAAGGAGAATTACCCTTTATGACTGACAGTCAACTTAATTCTAATCGTTCTCAGAAAACAAAACAAAAATTATTGATTGAACTAGGTATTTTAAGCGGTCTTGCTGTCCTAACTGGGGTACTAATGCCGTTTATTTTACCTGCCTTTCGGTTACAATTATTAGGCCGTTTTCTCGCTTTATCAATTGTTGCACTAGGAATTGATTTAATTTGGGGTTACACAGGATTATTAAGTTTAGGTCATGGTATTTTCTTTGCCTTGGGGGGATATGCTATTGCCATGCACCTTAACCTACAATTACCAGAGGGACAAATCCCTGAATTTTTTGGCTTGTATGGAGTCAAAGAATTACCTTTTTTCTGGAAACCTTTTTACTCTTTTCCAGTTACTTTAATCCTAATCTTTGTTATTCCATCAGTCATTGCAGGACTTTTAGGTTACTTAGTTTTTCGTAATCGCATTAAAGGGGTCTATTTTTCGATTTTAACTCAGGCCGCTTTATTGGTCTTTTTTAATCTTTTCAATGGACAACAAAAATATATTAACGGAACAAATGGTTTAAAAACCAGTACTGAACAAATATTCGGGATGTCTGCCGGTTCACCGCAAGCACAATTGCTCTTTTTTGAAATAACGATTGTCGTATTAATCCTTGTTTATTGTCTCTGTCGTTGGTTAACCAGTGGGCGCTTTGGTCGTTTATTAACTGCTATTAGAGATGACGAAATTAGAGTAAGATTTTCGGGGTATAATCCTACAGGATTTAAGGTATTAGTATTTTCCATTTCAGGGGCAATTGCAGGAATTTCAGGGGCATTATATACCATACAAACAGGAATTATTAATCCTAGTACAATGGAAGTTGCTTTTTCAATTGAAATGGTGATTTGGGTTGCGGTTGGGGGTCGGGCTACCCTGATGGGGGCTATCTTAGGTACATTATTAGTGAGTTTTGGACAAACTTTCTTAAGTGAACAATTTCCTAATATATGGCTCTTTTTCCAAGGTGCATTATTCCTAATTGTGGTAACTGTTTTACCTAATGGAATTATTGGTTGGATTAAAGATGAAGGAATTAATCAAGTTCGTGCTTTACTGGGAATGCAGAGGACACTGGTGGCTTATCCTGAAGTTGATCTAAGCCCAGATGTGCAACAGGAAAGGGAAGAGATGGAAAGTAATCAGTAATCAGTTATAAATGAACTTACAATGAAAAGATAGTGATCCTTGTGCTGAATTATGGATAACTCTTCTTCCCGACTCTCCACTTCCCAGACTCACTGTTGGAAAAGTATCGGTGTGTTTGGCGATCGCTCCTGTGTGAAACTAGCTCAAATGAACCATTGTCATAATTGTCCTATCTATCAAGTCGCAGGACGGGAACTGTTATCACGACCTATCCCTTCTGATTATGCCGAACAATGGACACATTTACTAGCAACGATGGGACAAGCTTCTGTATTAACTAAGGCGACGACTGATACAGAATCAAAAGACACCATTCGTAAGGATAACCTTTCTGTCTTGATCTTTCGTCTAGCAGAAGAATGGTTTGCGCTTCCTGTATGGGTCATTAAAGAAGTCACTCCTCTGTGTTCTATTCATACTGTTCCCCATCGTAGTAACCATATTTTTAGAGGAATTGTGAATATTAGGGGGGAAATTTTAATGTGTATTGCTTTGGGCAATGTTTTAGGAGTCGGAGAGTCCCAATACTTACCCTCTGCGTCTTCTTCCCCATCTCAGTATTCGTCAGTTTATGCACGAACCGTGGTTATGGAAATACAAGAAAATCGTTGGGCGTTTCGAGTTGATGAAATTGCAGGGATTCATCGTTTAGATAAAAAAGATCTTCGAGATGTACCTGTGGTGATCTCAAAAACCCCTGATACTTATACCAAAAAGATTTTACAGTTTGAGGATCGAACAATTAACTATTTGAATTATGAACTGCTCTTTTATGAGTTGCTTTTTTATACCTTGAATCGTTCTTCTGTGTAAAAAGCAGTAAAATAGAGTAGATCATTGACTAAGTTAGCTATCACTATGGAACGAGGATTGCTGTGGTTGCCATTATTACTCCTTTTTATCGGTCTTGTCTGGGCAGGTACCAGAGAATATCAAAAGGTTGAAGCCTATCAAACATGGTCACAGGCGTTTGATCAGGCTAAATATGATATTTATGCAGTTTTAGGGCAAAAAGGGCGACTGTTAACATGGGGAAAGCCCCATCGAGGTGAACCGATAGATTTGGTGACATTTTC
>JBFRWQ010000144.1:0-3287 GCA_051439665.1 Microcystaceae cyanobacterium
TAGATGTGGGATTTGGCGACAATGAAGAGAAGAGCGCTTATCAGTTCTCTTAACTCCCCTGAAAAAGGGAGAATCCTCAAGTAGTAAAAAAGGTATGGTTTAAATATGACTCTACACTGGCAATCAACGGCAAAAATCATCGGCATTGACTACTATAGTCGAAAATCAGGCTTAAAATCCCTACCCGCCCCCTCCAAGGATGCAGAAGCCATCGCTTCTCTCTTTGAAGCCTATGGGGAACACCAACAAATTTTCATTGAACGAATTCCCTGTGAACAAAACAAGACTCAACAAGGAAAGTCAGCACAAAGGGTAAAAAGTGATGAGGTGGTTAAACAAGCAGAATTAGAGAAAGCCATCACCGAATTGCTTACCCCTCCTGATAATAATCCCCCTGATACCGCTTTTTTCTTCTTTTCCGGCCATGGAGTGCGCCAAGAAATAGATGGTAAAGTAGAAGTATATCTGGCCACCAGCGATCGCAGACCGAACAAAGACGGATATGAAGGAATCCCCATCAGTTGGTTAGGGCAAAAAATCCAGGAAAGTAAAGTAAAAGAGATAATTGTCTGGTTAGATTGTTGTTACAGTGGGGAATTATTCAATTATTGCCCTGATAACAAGCGCTATTGTTTTATCACAGCTACTACCTCCTACAATGAAGCCTTCACCAGTTATCAACAAGGAGAATTAACAACAAGATTAAAAGCAGGATTAAATCCCAAAGGAAAATCAGATCAGCGAGTGGATAGTCATGATCTCTGTCAGTTTCTAGCGAAAAATCAGCCCCAATACGGACAAAGATTTCAATATCGTACCTCAGATGCTCCCATTCCCCTCACTACCTTACACCCCCGTTACTTTATTGATCGATGCCCTTACATTGCCTTAAATTATTTTCAGGAAAAAGATGCTCAGTTTTTTTATGGCAGAAATCAATTAATCAATAAATTAGTAGAAACAGTTAAACAAGATGAAAACCGCTTAATTAAAATCTTAGGACCATCAGGAAGCGGAAAATCTTCCTTAATGCGAGCAGGATTGCTATATAAGCTTAAACGAGGTGGAGCGATCGCTAATCGAGTCAGCAGTAATAACTGGCATTATATACCCCCCTTTAACCCAACCGATCAACCATTAAGTCAACTCTCCCAATCTCTTCTCTCTTCTGACTGGGAAAACTGGGGACAAGAGACACCTATCATCATGATGATCGATCAATTTGAAGAATGTTTTACCTTATGCAATGAGCTAACAAGGAAGGCATTTATTGAGCGCTTAAGGGAATTAATAGCAGACTATAGCAACCTTAAGATTATTATTGCCATGCGAGATGACTTTCGAGGGCGCTTAAAAGAAATTCCTCCCTTTTATCAGAAAATGAATCGGGTGATTGTGCCCCATCTTAATCGTGAAGAGATCGAACAAGCAATCATGCAACCTGCCAAATTAGTAGGACTAGAAATTGAAGAAGCGCTCAAACAACAACTAATTAATGATGTAGAAGACTATCCAGGCAGCTTACCCCTCTTACAATATGCCTTAACAGAGTTATGGAAAGAAACCTGGTTGAAGAATAAAGAAACAGTATTGCGCTTATCCGTCTATGAAAAATTAGGCAGAATTGAAGGAACACTAGAAAAACGGGCTGAAGCAATTTATAACAGCCTATCCCCTGACTATCAAAAAGTAGCCAAGCGGATTTTTTTAGAACTAACCCACGTAGGAGACTTATGGGATACTCGCCGTCGAATTAAATTAGGGCATTTAGTCAACTCCCATCATTCCTTAGAGATATTAAATGACGTAACCAGTCTCCTAGCCAATGAAGAAAATCGCCTATTAATTCGCAGTGATAGTGATACAGAAACATCTCAAAACCTGATACCTTTAGCAATTCGTCAGAAAAACTCTCTTAATCAGAGCAGAAAAGCAAAATCAAGGTCTCAAGTAGTAATTGATGTAGTGCATGAAGCCCTAATCCGCAATTGGCAACGATTAGAAGATTGGAAACAGGAATATCAAACAGCAATGATGATCGAGCGCCGAATTGAGCAAGCCGCCCAGCAATGGAAAGAAGGAGGAGATTTATGGCAGATTGCAGGATTGGTAATTGCCGATAATTATCTTCAAGAATATGGTGAATTAGGAATGCTCGATGGCACAGCAGAAGAATTTATCAAACAAACTCGTCACAAAGTAAAAAGAAATAAATGGACACAGAGAGGAGTGATTGGTGTAATCCTAGCCTTTGCCGCCTTAAGCGCTTATACAGCAATTGATGCCAACCACCAGAAAATAGAAGCACAAAAACAGGGAATCATCGCTCAAGCTAACCTAGCCAAATTACAATTAGCCAATCCCCAACACATTAATCCCCTAGTCCTCGCCCTAGACAATGTGCGGCATAACTTATTACTCAATAAAACCCATTTAACACCCGAAACCTATAACATCTTAGCCGAAACAGTTGAACAAATCCCCAAACAATCAACCCTTCGCTCTCATAAAAATACCGTCAAATCAGTCGCTTTTAGCCAGGATGGTAAATATATCGCCTCCAGCAGTTCCGACAACACCATCAAAATCTGGGATGCCCTCAACCCAACAGATACCCCCCTTTACACCCTTAAAGGTCATCAATCTTATGTCAACTCAATCGCCTTTAGCCCCGACGGTCGATATATCGTCTCTGGTAGCTCCGACAAGACAATTAAAATCTGGGATACCCTCAACCCAAACCATACCCCTGTCCATACCTTCAAAGGTCATTTAGAGACTGTTTATGCAGTCGCCTTTAGTCCCGACGGTCAATATATCATCTCTGGTAGTTCCGACAAAACAATTAAAATCTGGGATGCCCTCAATCGAAGCAATACTCCCCTTCACACCCTCCAAGGACATCAAAATTCTGTTTATGCGGTCGCTTTTAGCCCCGACGGTAAATATATCGCCTCTGGTAGTTCTGACAGAACAATTAAGGTCTGGGATGCCCTCAACCCAACCAATACTCCTCTCCACACTTTCAATGGTCATCAATCTTACGTCTATTCAGTAGCCTTTAGTCCCGACGGCAAATATATCATCTCCGGCAGTTCCGACAAAACAATCAAAATCTGGGATACCCTCAAGCGGACAAAGACTGCCCTCCACACCCTCAAATGTCATCAAAATACCATTTACACAGTAGCCTTTAGTCACGACGGTAAATATATCGCCTCTGGCAGTTCCGACAGAACAATTAAGGTCTGGGATGCCCTCAACCGAACCCATACCCCCCTTCACAC
>JBFRWQ010000145.1:0-9606 GCA_051439665.1 Microcystaceae cyanobacterium
TTCTCTAGTAGTTAAAAGACAAGTTCCTGTTGCGATTGTAATTAACGCTGATTCTACTCACCCTAATCTAATAGAAGAACGTCGCCGAAGTTTTCAAGATATTATTGAAAGTGTCGCAATTAACACAGATTTAGTGAAAGTCATTTTAGCGATTCCTGAAATAGAAAGTATCTTTTTCTTTGATAGTGACTTACTTCCTAAGATTCTCGGCCAGAAAATTCCACCAGAAATTATCACCCTAGCAGAATTTCAACCGAAAAAAGCGCTACAAAAATTGTTCCCTGATCTGAATTCTACTGATCACCTTATAGAACAATTAACCAATGAAGCGCTAAATAATCTGCGTCAGACTCCCTTGATACAAGAAATTATTTATTTTGTTCAATCTGTTGATCAAACTGTCACAATAAGGTGAAGCTAAAGAAAAAATGAAGACAGATTTCCTGAGATATTGCTAGACTTTAGATGACTGATGACTGTCTGCTATCTTGCCAATGACCACCAATCCTCAACAGCATCCACCTGATTTAAGTGAATCTAACAATGGCAAACAAAATAGCTCTGATTTGCCCTCTATTGCTTCTCAAAGACCTTTAAATCCTATTGCACCTCAAAAACCTCCTTTCTGGCTCACAGACATTAATCCCGCCAATCCTTGGCTGTTAATAACTGCGATCGCTATCATGATCTTAGGGCTAGTGCTTCAATTTCCGTGGGCAGGAATCTCAGGGGGAGGAATTGCCCTCTTTTTATCATTAAAAATCCTATTCCCTTCTATTAAAGCATGGTTTATCCGTTATTTAACCAGTGACGAACGGAAGACTTTATTGGGAGCGCTCGCTTTTGTATTATCTTTAGCTGGACTTGCTTACTATCTTGGCGTTTATCAACGAATTTCGATCTGGTTAACCCAATTTAAGTATGACGAATTTGGCTCATGGGCTGATTGGGTGGGCGCTTTGGGACAAATTATGATCGCTGTGTTAGCCGTATATGTTGCCTGGCAACAATATGTCATTTCTAGGGATTTAACCACCCAACAGAATCGAATTACCCAACAACAAACCATTGATGCTTATTTTCAGGGAATTTCTGATTTGGCTTTAAATGGAGAAGGAATGTTAGAAGATTGGCCACAAGAACGAGCGATCGCAGAAGGCCGTACAGCAGCTATTCTTAGCAGTGTAGATGGAGCAGGAAAAGCGAAAATTTTACGTTTTCTCTCTCAGTCTCGCTTAGTGACACCATTAAAGCGGGATTCCCACTTAGGTCGTCCTATTTTAGATGGTTACGGCAATTATGCAGAAGATAGAGAATATGGGATTCGAGTGATTAGTTTAGGGGTTATGTTAGCAGGAACGAATTTATCAGGTCAAGATTTACGTTGGACTGATTTAACAGAAGCTAATATGGTGAGGGCGAATTTAGCAAGATGTGATTTAGTTAAAGCTAATTTAGCCCGCACTGTTTTATTTGAAGCCAATTTAGCAGGTTCAGACTTTAAAGGGACTCATTTATTCTATGGTTCAGCAGAAACCGCTAGTCCTCGCAGTCGGACATTACCCCCTAACTATCAAACGGGAGAATATACAGGGGTTGTCATTGAAGATACTAATTTGTCAGGAGTACAGAATATGAATGAAGAACAGCGCTATTATTGTTGTGCGTGGGGAGGGGACTATACTCGTAAAACGATTCCAGGTGGATGTGAAGGAATTCCTAATAAATTAGGCAGATAAGCAATAGTTAATAGTTAATAGTTAATAGTTAATAGTTAATCGGATTTAGTATAGGTATTGTTGTTGGGCTTTAGCCCCTAATCCCCCTTGAGTATTAGGTATTGTTGTTGGGCTTTAGCCCTTAATCCCCCTTGAGTATTAGGTATTATTGTTGGGCTTTAGCCCTTAATGAAAATAATTAAGTTTAATAACAACTAATAGAATTAGCCCAATTAGGTGAGGTTTGAGGATAAACACCTTGCTATAATGAAAATGTAGCTAGAAAACTAAGGAGATTAGGCTCATGAAACGCAAGTTTTTCACAACATTAGCGATCGCCGCTCCCCTCCTGATCACCTCTAGCGTATTAGCAGAAAATCCGGCTCATGTCCAACAATTACGAGAAACAAGGGCTTGTATGGGATGTGATCTCTCGAATGCTGACTTAAGCGGTGAACATCTCATTGGGGCGGATCTTCGCAATGCCAATCTATCTGGCGCAAATTTAGAAGAAGCTAACCTAGAAGGGGCTGACTTAACTGGTGCAAACCTAGAAAATGCTAACCTAAAAGGTGCATTTCTGACGAATGCAAGCTTAAACAACAGTAATTTAGATAATGTCAATTTCACACAAGCGATGATCTACGATGCAGATGTGACAGGCGCATCAATGGATAATTTAACCCTTACCAACGCCGAAATTTATAACACAGGAATTGGGATTGGTGGAGAAGCGCCCGAAGAGTAGAATACAGTGTCAATTATGTAATTTTTCCGCCTTTCCCTATTTGCTGTTAGGAGAAGGCGATCGCCTAGAAAAGTCATTACTATGCCATCAATTCAGGGAATTATCTTAATTATCACCACTATTTATCAGGCGATCGCTTGTCAGTTAGAAAATAGGTATCCTCCCCCAGGCCAATTAGTAGAAATAGGTACTCATCGGTTACATATTTCTACTCAGGGTGAGGGACAACCAACTATCATTTTAGATCATAGTTTAGGTGGCATTGAAGGTTATTTATTAATCAAACAACTATCGAAATTAAGCAAGGTTTGTATATATGATCGAGCAGGATATGGATGGAGTGAGCCAAGTCCCCATCCTCGCACCAGCCATCAAATTGTCAAAGAATTAGAGCAATTATTAACTAAAGCCAATATCTCCCCTCCCTACATCCTAGTCGGTGACTCATTTGGTAGCTATAATGTCCGTCTCTATCATCATTTCTTCCCCGAAAAAGTTTTAGGAATGGTACTAACCGATGGCTTATATGAGGAAAAAATGCTCAAAATGCCATTCTCTTTAAAAGGATTAAAACTCTTTTTTCTGTCGGGATTTATTATGTCTATTTTAGGTTCATTTTTAGGGATTATTCGAGTGATTAAAATGGTGGGAATTTTTGAGTTATTAAAACCTGAATTACGGAAATTTTCTCGAACAGATTGTAATTGGATTAAACGTTCTTTTTGTCGTTCTCACCATTGGATTACTATGAGTCGGGAAATTTTAAATTTGGATCAGAGTGGGCATCAATTGAGCAAAATTGAGGACTTAGGAGATTTACCACTGGTTAATATTAAATCCAAATCGTTTTTTAAACCCAACCTAGTTACTCATTTCCTACCACTTAAAACAGTTGATCGCTTAAGGGAAGAAATGCACGATCAACTAAAGACTTTATCTACTAATTCAGTTCAAATCGAAGCCTCCGAAAGTGGCCATTTTGTTTGGGTTGATCAACCTCATCTAATTGTAGAAGCGGTTCAAATTGTGTTAGATAAGATTAACAAATGAGAAATTAAGACGATTAATCTGATATTTGATATTTTATAAATTCTCAAACATCTTTGTTAAAGTTCCAAACTTTGATAACATAAGGAGCTTAAGAACGTTTATTTTAAATCACAAACCTAACAAGGAATCAGTCTTATTATGGTATTAACTGCATCAACTATGTTACCCCTTGGGACAAGCGCTCCTAATTTCACTTTACCTGATGTGGTAACAGGAAACACCCTTTCCCTCAAAGATTTTACGGGTAAAAAAGCGTTATTAGTCATTTTTATGTGTCAACATTGTCCCTTTGTTAAACATCTCCAAGACGCATTTGCTACCTTGGGCAAAGACTACGCAGAAACTCCGTTAGGAATTGTGGCTATTAGTTCTAATGATGTCGCTAATTATCCTGATGATTCACCCGAAAGTCTGAAAGAAATGGCAACTACATTAGGATTTAATTTTCCGATTTGCTATGATGAAACTCAAGAAGTCGCTAAAGCTTATACTGCTGCTTGTACCCCTGATTTCTTCTTATTTGATCAAGATTTTAAATTAGTTTATCGAGGACAATTTGATGAAAGTCGTCCTAGTAACGAGATTGCAGTAACAGGACAAGATTTACGTCAAGCGATTGATGCTGTATTAGCAGGAAAACCCCTTCCCACAGAGCAAAAGCCCAGTATTGGCTGCAATATTAAATGGATAGCAGGGAATGAGCCTAGCTATTTTGGTTAATAACTGTAGGGTGGGCTTTGCCCACCTTTAATAATCAAATGTATTCAAGTGTAAAGTACGCTTGAACACCATTAGTTTATAGTGCTACGCACAAGGCAGAGGGCAGGAGGCAGGAGGCAGGAGGCTCCGAGTAGGCTGTGACTGAGTTTCAAGGCTTTTTAATGTCAAACACCCTATTTTGTACGGCTATAAACCTGAAAAGTTCATGAAATAGAGTGTGTGGAGAGCATAGGGAGAATAAATACCTCTCTCTCCCCTCTCTCCCCCCTCTTCCCCCACTCAGTAAAAAACGTGCTATTGTAGGGGGCTAATAATCCCTATCAAGCGCTATGCACCTAATTGACTACTCAATCGTTGTTCTCTATTTATCCTTTATTCTTTTATTAGGCTTCATTTTGGAGAAAAAAGCCTCTAAAAGCCTCGATGATTACTTTCTCGGAAACCGTCAACTTCCCTGGTGGGTATTGGGTGCGTCGGGAATGGCATCAAATACAGATATTGCAGGAACAATGGTTATCGCTGCCCTAGTTTACGCTTTGGGGACACAAGGCTTTTTTATCGAGATCAGAGGCGGAATTGTCCTGATAATGGCTTTTTTAATGGTCTTTATGGGTAAATGGAACAGGCGATCGCACGCTATGACGTTAGCAGAATGGATGCAGTTTCGTTTTGGGAAAGGGAAGGAAGGAAATACGGCTCGTATTATCAGCGCTGTGGCTAATATTATTTTTTCCATTGGTGCAATGAGTTATTTTTCCATCGGTGGGGGTAAGTTTTTAGGGGGATTAATGGGGATAGAGGATCGGATAGCTTCTATTATATTAGTCAGTTTTGCTTGTCTATATACGGTTTTAAGTGGCTTTTATGGAGTGGTTTGGACAGATGTTTTTCAAGGTGGTTTAGTGTTTATTGCCATTCTTTATATTATTATCTTAGCATGGCAAACGGTTACTTTACCTGATGATTTTTCCGTATCAATTCCCAGTAGTGAAGGATTTATTGTTAAGGATTGGAATTTTGCAGACTGGAGTAATTTATTTCCCCCTTTACAAGCAGACTTACCTGGCAATTATGCCATTTTTAATCTATTTGGTGGGGTAATGTTTTTCTATATGGTTAAAACAATTATAGATGGTTGTAGCGGTGGTGGGGGATATATGGCGCAGCGCTATTTTGCTGCCAAAAGTGATAAGGATGCGGGGTTACTCTCTTTATTCTGGATTGTTTTAATGTCCTTTCGTTGGCCTTTGGTGGCAGCTTTTGCCATCTTAGGGATTCATTATGGCTTAACTCAAGATGTCCCGATCGCTGATCCTGAGTTAATTTTACCGACTGTTATTGCCACTTATATTCCTATTGGTATCAAAGGCTTATTAGTGGCTTGTTTTATTGCGGCCGCAATGTCAACCTTTGACTCAATTATTAATTCAAGTGCAGCCTATTGGAGTAAGGATATTTATCAAGCTTATCTTGTCCCTAATGCGTCAGACGAACAATTAATTTTACAAAGCCGTTTAGCCTCTGTTTTAATTGTCGTGATTGGCTTATTATTTAGCTTTAATCTCAGTAATATTAACGAGATTTGGGGCTGGTTAAGCTTAGGATTAGGGGTGGGGTTAGCGATTCCCTTATTATTAAGATGGTATTGGTGGCGCTTTAATGGCTATGGTTTTGCAATGGGTACACTGGCGGGAATGATAGCTGCTATTGTGACAAAAGCTGTTATTCTTCCTAATTTAACCGATCCTCAATGGCAAGAATATACCCTCTTTTTAGTTCCTGCTACCTGTTCATTTTTAGGATGTATTGTGGGTACATTGTTAACTCCACCCACCGATAGAAAAGTAACCGAAGAATTTTATCAAGTTACCAAACCCTTTGGCTTTTGGGGTGATATAGGAGAGGGGTTAAAACCATCTATCAAAGCCCGTATTAAACAGGAAAATACCAGAGATATTATGGCAACTTTTATAGCAGTTCCTTGGCAATTATCTCTTTTCTTGTTTGAAATGATGATTATGATGAAGAATTGGCAAAATGTTAAACTATTAGGTTTAATTTTGTTATTATTATCGATTGGTTTATATTTTACTTGGTTTCGTTATTTGAAAAATAGTCCTCATTCACTATCCTTTCGGGATCTTACCCAAACAGTGATTAAAAAATTAAATCCTTTAACTGAAGAGAAGAATATCAAAATTGAACTAATAACAGATAAATATTCCCCTTTTCCCATTCAAGGCGATCGCAATTTATTAGAACAAAATTTAACGAATTTACTTAGCAATGGGATTGAAGTAACTGATCAAGGGATTATGTCTATACAATTAAGTAGTGATACTGATCATATTTACCTAACAATAGAAAATACAGAGGCAAGTATTCCTACTAATGTACAAAATGTCGCTTTTGAAAAGTTCACGAGTTAGCCCTATATTGTTGTTGGGCTTTAGCCCTGAACATTGGTATCAACTTAAGGCTGAGATATTTGCCCCACAAGGAACTTAAGTTTCTTGCTAGTACTCAAAATCATCTGAAGATAACTAATATTAACTCTCTTGATGCTAGTCTATGTTAATGGACTTTTCGTATTAGCCTTGACCTTAAGTTCGGGGTGGATTAGGGAATCCCATCAGCTAATCTTATTGCGCTTCCTCAATATCTTAGATCAACCGCCCTGCGCCCTGCTGTAAATGGACAGGGCTGATAGGATTCGTTATCTGAAGATAACCATCAATCGGTCAATCAATCTAGTTCAATTTATTGAATGTCCTTTCAAGGCGGGTGCTATGTTATCTACATCTTAGACTATTCTCAGCAAAATTTCACATTGATCGGGTTTGATAGAAAATGAACTCAAGGCCAAAAGCTACTAACGCTGAATATGATTTACTTTAAATTATTTAAGATCAATTTAGGTTATTTATCCAAAATCAAACCATTTTTCTCTACTTATCGCCCTTAAACAAGGTATTTTGTCATTAATTAAATAATTTCCCCCCATCGATTGTTAAGAAATGTAAAATAGAAAGTAACCCATCTTCTTTTTCTAATCTTACTCCCCCTTTCCATCACTGGATAGAGTTATCTTGGTGTGTCATCTACTTAATCTCAGCATGATTATGCTAAATTTTCACATTTCGTCGCTTAATCCTCGCCAAATCATTTCTAATCTAATCATGAGTCAAAAATTACCCATTAGAGTAACGACTCTGGTTTTTTTCGGAACATTTGTTTTGTTTGGAGCGATCGCAGTTGGCTGGTATTTTGATCTTCCTATCATTGATCGCTTTTTTACCCAGCTTCACATCATACAAAATTCGCCTCCGACTTGGATCGACATTCCTCCACTCGAACATTATCTATTAATCTACTTACCGAGTCTAATTTTTGTGGCAATTATTGTCGCTATTACTAAAGCATCACCGACTCCTAAGCAATGGTCAAGAACAGCTATTATTATCATTTTAATTGCGTTAAGTATTCGTTATCTGATCTGGCGATCACTATCTAGTTTAAATTTAGCTGATCCGATTGTGGGAACAGTGAGTTTAGCGGTTTTTCTCATTGAATCTCTGATCGTTTATAGTGTCTTGGTACAATCTTTTTTAGACCTCAATTTTAAAGAACGTTCGACAGAAGCAGATATTTATAGCAAAGATATATTAACAGGAAAATATCAACCCTCAGTTGATATCTTAATTCCTACTTATAATGAACCTGAATTCATTCTTAGACGTACTATTATCGGCTGTCAAGCCATGAATTACCATAATAAAAGAATTTATGTCTTAGACGATACCCGAAGACCTGAAATTCGTCAGTTAGCCCAACAATTAGGCTGTTATTATATTACCCGTCCTGATAATCGTTATGCCAAAGCAGGAAATTTAAACAACGCACTCACCCAAACGCAAGGAGAATTAATCGCTGTTTTTGATGCAGATTTTGTTCCCACGTCTAACTTTTTAGTTCGTACTGTTGGCTTTTTCCAAAATCAAAAAATAGGATTACTACAAACTTGTCAAAGCTATTTTAATTATGAAAGCATTGCTTATAACTTAGGATTAGAAGAGCAACTTAATGGAGAAGAAGACTTTTTTCATTCCTATGGCCAACCGATTCGGGACGGACTAGGGGCAGGATTTTGTTCAGGATCATCATTTGTTGTGCGTCGGCGTACCTTAGAAGATGTGGGTGGATTTGATATTGAATCAATTGCCGAAGACTACTATACAGGATTAAAGATAACTGCCCACAATTATAAAGTTATCCATCTTAATGAGCAATTAAGCGCTGGATTATACACAGAAAGTATTCCCGCCAATATTCAGCAAAAATATCGTTGGGGTCAAGGAACAATACAAACCTTATTTGTCAAGATTAGTTTTCTGAGATTACCTAACTTAACGATTCAGCAAAAATTAGCTTGTTTTAATAGTATGCTCTACTGGATTCTCCCAGTTTTCCAATCATTTTTACTAATCATACCCCTATTATATGTATTTTTCGATATTAATCCAGTTCAGGTTTCTTTAGAAGAAATTATCTACTTTTTCTTACCTTATTACCTCACCCATTTACTGAGTTTTCATTGGTTAAATGGGCGCTGTCGAACCATCATCATGTCAGAAGTTTATAAATATGTTAGATTTTTTCCGATGATTGTTATGGTATTAACTACCTTTATTAATCCCTTTGGTAAAGGATTTAAGATTACACCAAAAGGCATTTTACAAACCAAAGGACACTTTTATTGGCAACTAGGATTGCCCTTGGTAATACTTTGGGGTATCAATGCCCTCGCCTTCGCTAAAAGTATCGCAACCACTCAATTATTAGAAGGAGGAATTTTAAATTTAGGATTGATTTGGAGCGCTTACAACTTAATAATTTTAGGGATTGCCTTAAAAGCGCTGAAAGAAAGACCTAGAACTGAACATTTTACTTGGTTTTCTTTATATTATCCCGTGCAATTAAATAATCACCTAAATGGAATTACTGAACAGTTGTCGGAAAAAGGCGCAATCATTAATCTTTCATCTCCTACTCAACCAGACAGTTTATCCCCTGATCAAATCATTCCCCTCACCTTTATTAACCAAAACTTAACCATAAAAAGTCGAATCAAGACCATTGAAACCACATCCAGTGGCATACGCTTAACTCTTAGCTTTAGTCACGTTACCCTAGAACAATACAGACAAATTGTTAAATTGCTATTTTGCGATCGCACTCAATGGAAGCAAAAGACAGTCCCTGGAGAATGGCAAACTCTCTGGCTATTTTTCAAACAATTGGTTTCTCAGTAGGTACAATTAATTATATGATTAAGAATAAGACACAATAATCGATTCCCATATATAGCAG
>JBFRWQ010000146.1:0-11411 GCA_051439665.1 Microcystaceae cyanobacterium
ATTTTGCATCTTGGGTAAAGATAATATCAACCATTAACTCAGAAAAAGTTTCCTGACAAGCGCTTACAATTGTTTCCCTAATTAGATCACAGTCTCTAATAGTATAATTATCAAAGTCTGGAGGAAGTAACCAATAGATACTAACAAAAATATAATTACCAATTTGGGTCGTTCTTAACCAGTATTTCTCTTTTGGTAAATCTTGAGAAACTGATGCCAAAATCTGTTTAATTTTCTTTTGTAACTCACTGTCTGGTGCGCCCAATAGTAATTGTTTAAGATTTTGTATAATAATTTGGATAGGAACAGGAATAGTGATTAAGACAATAATCGTTACAATGGTAGAATCTGCGTAGGGAACAAACCAAGATAAGGAAGTATTTTTGACGAACGAAACTAAACCAAAAGCAATTCCTACAGATAAGCTGATCAAACCATTAATAATCCAGTTCTTGGCATCAATACCTAACATAATTGAGCGAGTTTGGTCAGCCATTTTTCTCTGAATAAAGGCAGTAATCAGACAACCAATACCAGCAATTAAAGCGTAAATAACTGCTATATTGGCATTTAATGTTCTACCACCATGAATAATAGTGCTAATTGCCGAGACTAAAGCAAATAAGGATAACGTAAAAATCAATAAACCCTTAGATAAATTGACAAGGGGAATAAAACTAATATAGCCAAATTGAAAGTTTTGGTTTTCGGGTTGATTTTGTAACCAAGCTACCCATAAGGTAACAATAGACATCAGAAAACTGACAACATTAAAAAAGCCATCTAATAGAATAGCATTAGATTCAATCCAGATGCCAAAAGAAATCCCTAAAACAGACATAAATAGGGTGACACCACTGGAAAGAGACAGACCAATTTTTTCTAATTTTTGAGAGTTCATAAGCGCTTGATTTGGGTTAATAAGGACTATAGGGTTATTTTTTAATTATCTTGTGTTGTATAAAGACTGACTAAACGGGCAATATAAATAGCAGGGTACATCATACCAAAAACGGCTTCTGCATTAGCGAGGGTCATGGCAAAAGGATGAACGGGAACAATATCACCATATCCTAACGTCGTTATAGTGGTGTAGCTAAAATATAAGAGTTTAAACATCTCTGATTCTAGTGAAACATTGGTAAAAGCATTAGCATCAATGGTGAAAATAATCCGATATAAGCTAAACCAAAAAAATCCTAGCAAGAGGAAGATACAGATTCCCCCATTGATGGTATTAAGATCAACCTTTGTTTGTTGAAAAATATGATTACCTATGGTAATAATTGCCAAGAACATAAAGCCTGCGTAACTAGCATAGGCAATAATTGAGCTAATATCTGTGATAATTTCTAGTCCGTGGACGACTACAACATCAAGGGTAAAAGCGACAAAGGCTAATAATCTCAATCCAAATAGTCGCCGTTTAGACAGTTTTAACGTCTGAATGACCTGAAGATTAGTCATTAAAAACCCACCCGTAATAATGAAATTTCCAACGGGATAAATAGACAGAGGGGAGAGAAAGAAGAGTAAGCTTAAGTCAATCAGAAGGAGGGTGAACTTTCCTGTTTTTCTAAATAAAATCGATGTTAGTTTCATAATAGTAATAAAAAATATGGAATATTGATCAAAGATTCAGTCAGAACTTAAGTCGCTAAATAAAGCACTTATGCCATGATTAAAAATAAAGGTACGCATACTTTTATAACTAGACGTTGCTAAAGAACAAACAAAATCTATATCATTACTTTGGCGATATTCACCAAATAACAAAGCTAGTAGAGTCCCTCCCCCAAAATAAGCATAACTTTCATGTAAAATAGTTGGGTTAAAACTATTTAATATTTTGATTATTTTTCGATGATGCTTTAACTTAAAATTCATAACTCAATCTGTAACCATGATTGATATTGATGAGCAATTTTTTTGAGAAATTCTAGTTCTTCCTCTTCTAGATTATTGAAAAGATTACGATATCTCCAGCCCCTTTCATAGCGACTTAACATCTGTTCAGGAGTCAAACGATAGACATTTTCTGTTTGCCAGCAGATTGCTTCTAAAAATGGTAATTTCTGGGGAATAAACTTAGTTTTTTTCATTCTCTAAATGTAATGTACTAATTAAGTCATGCTTGTATCTAAGCTAAACTGCTCAGATGACTAATTCTAACACAACTATTTAAACAAAGCTCTCGCAATTTTGTGGGGCTTAACGATTGTATTAATTGTTGTTCCTAGTTTCATTTGAATATAGACAGAGGGGATAGAAAGAAGAGTAAGCTTAAGTCAATCAGAAGGAGAGTGAACTTTCCTGTTTTTTTAAATAAAATAGATGTTAGTTTCATAATCGTAATAAAAAAATATGCAATCTTGCTCAAAGATTCAGTAAAATAACCAGAGATGTTTTTCAGACGAGATTTTTTCACTGATGATTGAAAGTTTAGCAAATGTTTATCCCATCATGACCGATTGGTTAAACACAAATAGCATCATTCTAGCGACAGCTACCGAGGGTGATGCTGAGACAAAAATCTTAGCCGTTGCGTTGGCGATTGTTGGTTTAACTGTCTTTCTCTCCAGTCGAGTATTCCAAGAATTAGCAGCTAGACTGGGACTTCCTGGTGTTTTAGGGGACTTAATCGCAGGTGTGGTGATTGGTGTCTCTGGTTTGCATTTTCTCGTTTTAGAAGGGGGAGACATTAATCCATCCTTAGTCGATTTTATCCAAACCTTAACCAATAGTTCACCCGAACAAGTTCAAGCCGTATTTGAGGGGCCAGTTAGTACGATTGTTGAGGAATACGCCGAATTTGGGGTCGGGATTTTATTACTACTGATTGGTTTAGAATCTGAATTGGATGAATTGCTCAAAGTAGGGATTCAATCTTCAGTTGTGGCGGTTGTTGGCGTTACCTTTCCTTTTCTACTGGGATTTTTTGGACTGACTTATCTGTTTGATGTTCCTACCCTTCCTGCTTTATTTGCGGGTGCAGCGCTAACAGCTACCAGTATCGGGATTACAGCAAAGGTAATGCAAGACATAGGGGTACTAAAGTCAAAGGAAGGTCAAATTATCTTAGGTGCAGCCATTCTTGACGATATTTTAGGGATTGTTATCCTTGCTGTGGTGATTGGAATTGTCGAAACAGGGGAAGTGGATATTACCCAAGTGGTGCAATTAATCGTGTCTGCTGCCATTTTTGTCATTGTTGCGGTGATTATGAATCGTTTCTTTGGCACATGGTTTGTCACCCAATTAGGCAAGCTAAAAGCCCCAAATAGCATAGGAATGGGAGCGTTTATTCTGTTCCTCCTCTTTAGCTTTGCTGCCGGATTAATCGGTTTAGAGAGCATTTTAGGGGCATTTGCTGCCGGATTAATCTTAGGAGGGACAAAATATGAACTAGACGAAGGGGATTTTGTCGCCAGCTTTACTGAGGCAATTGGGGTACTATCGGTGGTGTTTTCAACCGTCTTTTTCGTCTCAATTGGGGCGAAAACCGACCTCAGTGTCTTAGATCCTTCCATTCCTGAAAACAGAGAAGGGTTAATTATTGCTGCGTTTCTTATTGTTGTGGCGATTGTGGGGAAAGTGTCTGCTGGTTTCTTTGCCTTTTCCGAAGAGAAAATCAATCGTTTAGGAATTGGTACCGGCATGATTCCTCGTGGCGAAGTTGGCTTAGTTTTTGCGGGATTAGGGGCATCAACAGGCGCTTTACCCCCATCTATTGACGTGGCGATTGTTTTAATGGTGATTGCAACCACTTTTCTTGCGCCACCATTGCTGAGAGTTGTTTTTCAATCTGCGTCAACGTCTGTTGCAGACACTGATTCATCAGAACAACCTTCATAATATAGTGCTAGATACAAGTGTGTGAAGTAGGGAGTGGTAAGTAAGCTGTGAGGCTTGTTTCTGGGATTTCTAATGTATAGTCTTATAGTC
Source organism: Microcystaceae cyanobacterium (assembly GCA_051439665.1). Taxonomy (GTDB): domain Bacteria; phylum Cyanobacteriota; class Cyanobacteriia; order Cyanobacteriales; family Microcystaceae; genus JBGTGT01. The sequence continues at coordinate 3,946 of JBFRWQ010000146.1, forward strand.
TTCCCACACTCCCCACTCAGTAAATTTTAGTCTTTAATTTTTTAGTCTTTAATTTTAATGCTACAAATCACGTTAATTTTTAATACTATCTCGTTTAATTCTCAGGAAAGTCATATCCTGACTAGCTTACAGACAAATTCTGCCTTTTTCAAAAATCCGCAACCAGATCGTCAGGATTATCTACTATGGTCATGCTAGGGCTTCTATCGATTATCAGGGTATAATTGCGTTCTTCTGCCATTGGAGTGTTCTTCTGTTGTTGAATAAACTGTTGAGTTTTTTTAATCCATTTTAGGTCAAAAATTTGTTGATAAATAGGGTTAGTAACATCAATTGTAAGATTTGTTTTTTGTGCTAAACCTGATACAATCAAATTAATATGATCTTTATTGTTGCTGTCAAAAGGTCTAGGTTGCTGATTGTTCCATAACTCTAGGTAACAATTGAGTGCAGACATTTTTTCCTTGCTTTGAGCATAACCCATTGTAAACCAGCGTTCTATACTTTGAAAGTGATCTTGACTGTCTCTTCTTTGCTGTTTCCAATTGTCAATAATTTCATTTTGCACTAACTTTTCAACATTTAACTGTAATTTATTGTCTTTAGATTGAGTCCAGTTTTGTTCAACAATATGACAAAGCCATTGGGTTAAAAAGGGCTGTCCTCTTGTCCAAGAAATAATTTCTTGTAAAAGTTTTTGGGGAGAATTACTTTTCTTTTCTAGTCCTTTGAGCAAAGGATGGGTCATGAAAAACTCAAGAGCCCTATTAAAATAGCCTAATTGTATCTCTTCTCTTTGATTAAAAGCAACGTCTCCAGAGGTCAGTAAATCTGAGGGACTAATTACGCCTAACAGAACAAATTTTAAATTATGTAAAGGAGAATCAGATACCGAACTATCAAAGATTGCTCTAAGAAAACCGAGAAAACTATTCTGAATTCCCCAGTTATTTAAGGCTTGAATTTCATCTAAAAAAATAATAAATTGCTGATTATGAATTTTAGGTAGGATTTCTGTTGTTATAAATTCCTGAAAAAGAACCGTTCTACTTATGGCAGATGATTGACTGTCCCAGAAGTTTCGTAAAGTTGTGAGAATCTGAGGATCATAACTTTTAATTCTTTTACAGATTAAATCTAATAAGGTATGGTAAAAAGAATTTTCATCAGAAATCTGACCAAATTTTTGTAAGTTAATCTGAAGACAGATAACTCCTTCATCAGTTAGTCTTTTACTGGTTTTCACCATCAAGCTCGTTTTTCCCATTTGACGAGCAGCTAACACACAACAGACATGATTATTGCTATTTTGTAAAGATTCATACAAACTATCATCTGCTTCTCTCCAAACATAAGTAGGAGAATTAAATGGTAATACACCGCCGTTGATTCCTTCATAATAAGTCATCATTCAATCGACTAACCTCCTAATTCGTTGATCAATACTTCTGAAAATAGTTTTGATAAAGTTTACAACTAGCATACCACCGACCTGAACTCTTTTCTTTTTTAATTAATCCTGCTTTTTCTAATTGAAAAATCGCAAATTCATCATGACAGTCTTGGTGATTTAGAATTTGTTTAAAGCACTGAGCTAAATTAGGATGTTCTTTAAAAAGCGTTAAATGGTCTCTGAGATAGTCACTAAATTTACCATTCAGTTGATATGCTTGGTTGAATAAGGTTGTTAAGTCCATTTCTTCTTGCGAAATTAAGTAAAGTGTTCGATCCATTAATTCAGGATGACCCCCCGTTAGCTCTTTAATTTGTTGTAAATCTGAATCATCCCAGTTTAACCCATATTTTTTTGCTTGTTGTGCAATTTGATTGAGCGTAAATTCTTCCAATTCAATTTCATAACCCACATTTATAGGAGAATTATAGATATTATAATAAGCATAGATACTGGTTGAATAAGCAAGCACTAAATTTGGCCAAACAATGGGATCTGTAGTAGTCTTCTTCATTTGTTCTTCATTCCATGCTCTGAGTACATCCAAAAAAGGATTTTGAACTAATTCATGACCCATTACTAGATCAATTCCGTCAATTAAAAGCGTTTTGGGTTGGATAAGTTGAGAAAAGATATAATCCTTAAGATACTCTGTGCAGGAAACCCCTGCTGCAATATCATCTCTCCAATGTTCTTTTAAATCGGGAAGTGTAGAAGTTTCTAGACTATTTTTAAATGCTTTGCTCACAGCAGAAGTAAAGTCATAGAGGAAGATATTAAAATCATTAAGTGCATTTGTTCTTAAGATTTTGGATTCTAAATGAACTGAAGCAACAATATGATTTTGTACCTCTAACCATTGACGTAACCGTGCTAAGAGACTAGATTTTCCTATCCCCTTTGCACCTCTAATCCGAATGAACAAAGATGATTCTCCTTGATGGTAAGTAAAAATTTTTTTTAACTTGCGATCAGCCATTCTTTCTAAATAACGAGGATCATCTGGTGGAACTGTTCCTGTTAAAGGGGTTTTGGGAATCTCTATCGGGACAGCAACGGTTTGTATTACCCATTCAGGTTTATATTTCGTAAAGAGTCCAATCAGTTCTGGTCGTTGGGTTGACACACCAAGTTGAGATTGAATCTTAAAATCTTTATAAAGTTCGGAAATTTGCTTCCCCACCGTGCCTCTATGCGTTCCCCTGCCTTCTGCGATTTCCACTACAGTTTTACCCGCTAACAGACTTTTGAGGACATCTAATTTGGCTGGTGATTTTTTTTCTAAGTCTTCCAGTTTTTGATCAAATTGAGCTTTATTCATTGACCATACAGGATAGTGCTTGCGTATCTAAGATCAGAATTTGCGTACTCTCTTATTATAATGCGTATCTAAGATAACCATTTGCGTATTCAAACGATATATCAACGACCATTGCTATGTGTATTTGTAGATCGATAGCATTACTTTGTTAGCAAATTAAACATTAGCTTTTAGAGATTCATAAAGTCCATAAAAAACTATGACTAACGCACTAAAGCGAAAACTAGACGCAAAAGGACGTTACCGCTTGAGAAAAAAGCAATTCGGTGACGGAATACCCATTTTAGTGCGTACTGCCACAAATCCCTCTACGGAACAGCAAGAAAGCCTTAATTTAGCAGGCTATCATTATAGAGTCGTGGTTGGCGATATTCTCAGTGGCTATGTCGAGGATATAGAACACCTAGAAAAATTAGCAGATTTACCCTTTGTTCGCCAAATTGAAGTTTCAGCACCTCTATATGCTGAAAAAAGTAACAATTAGACCCTGAATCATTCCGTGAATAAACTAGATCCCAGATTAAGATATTTACTGCGAAAAACTCCTCATCCCTTTGTTGATACTTCCGAATCATTAACATCTCCTCCTCCCACTTCAGAAGATAATGAAGTGGGTATTTTGCTGAGATGTAAGGGAAACCAAGCAGAAACAGACTTACGCAAGAGTTTACGCAAACAAGGACTCAATATCAGCACTATTGTCCTTGGTATTAATACGATTGTTGCAGGAAAAATTTCGGTTCATAAGCTAGAAAATCTCAAAACCCTTGATTTTGTTGCCGAAATAGAAGCATCTCGTCGTCTGACTCAAGAATTAGATATTTCTCTCCTTGAAACCTATACCCACACCCTACATCAAAATCTACCAGCTATCAAGGGAGAAGGGATCATTATCGGCATTATTGACAGTGGTATTGATTATACTCATCCTGCCTTCCGCAATAATGATGGAACTTCCCGTATCCTCCATTTATGGGATCAAAGAAATGATCAAGAATATACTAAAGATGACTTAGATAACGCCTTATCTCAACCTAGTCCTTTAACACTTGTTCCTCATCAAGATAATAACGGTCATGGTACTCATGTGGCTGGAATTGCGGCTGGAAATGGTAAACCTAATGGAAAGTTTACAGGAATTGCACCAAAAGCTGATCTAATCATCGTTTCTTTGGGTATAGACAACAATACTACCTTGGGAGACTCCCAACGTGCCGTAGATGCTTTTGACTATATTATCCAAAAAGCAGAGGGGATGAATCGGCCTGTCGCTATTAATATGAGTCAAGGAATGAATGGGGGAGGACATTCGGGAGAAACTTTACTAGAAACCGCACTTGATCACTTTTCTCGACAAAAAAGTGTCGCAATTGTTAAATCAGCAGGAAATGAAAGTGGATGGCGTATTCATGCAGGGGGAGAAATTTCTCAAGACGAAATGGTAGAACTAGAATTCGTCGTACAACCCTATAATCGTCAAGAGAATACCCTAGAATTTTGGTTTGATGGCACAGATATTATCAGTATAGCCATTCAAACACCTAGTCAAGATACTTTTCCTTTTATTTCCCAGGATAATGACTTATATGAAACCACAACAGCCGGAAACGAGATTTTCTTAGTTAGACGCATCTGAGACAGGAGATACAAAAGCAACTCTTATCTTAAATCGAGGAAGTGGGTTAATGCTGCAACCCGGAAAGTGGAAATTACTACTACGAGGGGATAACATTACTCAAGGACGCTATGATATTTGGATTGAACGAGTTTATCGAGGGAATAGTGGCGTTCAACAGATTCGCTTTAGCGATACTTCTGCGGATGAAAGTCGTACTATTTCTATCCCTGGCACAACTAAAGGCATTATTACTGTAGGTTCTTACGTTACTCGTCCCGAAGTGGGAATTAGTGCGCTAAATGGTCAGATTTCTCACTTTAGTAGTAAGGGTCCCAATCGTTATGGACTGCAAAAACCTGATATTGTTGCCCCTGGTGAGATGATTATTGCACCACGTTCCCAAAATAGTGAAGACCCCTCTCATCCTAATAAATGGCATACTACAATGGGAGGAACAAGTATGGCAGCACCTCATGTTACAGGTACTGCTGCGCTAATTTTAAGTGTACGTCCCGATTTAACCTGTGATCAAGTCAAACAGATTTTAAAGCAAGCCGCTAGACAAGATGGGTTTGCTGTTAGTGCGCCGAATAATGCTTGGGGACATGGTAAATTAATGGTTGAAAATGCAGTTAATATGGCGCAAACTGTTCAATTTCCTCAAATTAGTCATGTGAAAATTGAAGGAACAACCATTTCTTGGCAAACTGACATAAAAACAACAGGCGCAATTCGTTTTCATACTCATAAACGTCAACTACTCTTAGGTAAGAACTTAGGAAGTCAAGCAATACTGACCTTACAAAATCAACATGAAATAACCCTAACAAGCTTAGTCGCAGGAACTTATTATTGCGAAATAATAGCTTTTTCAGTTGATAACTGGCGTACCGTTGACGATAATAACCGAAATTTTTATCTAATTGAGATTCATTAGAAAGAGCTTCCTTTAACTATCAATATAAAGAACGATTTTGCTCTTTTGAGAAGACTAATCATTTTTACTATCGATCATTGACTAGCAGTAATATCCCTTTCTCGTAATTGTCGGATAAAAAATTCCTCTAGAGAAGCCCGGGCCCGATTAAGGGTAATGAGTTGGACATTCATCTCGCTTAAATTGTCAACAAAAGCTTGAGGATCACCTTTGAGTTGGCCATGCCATAAATCATCTTCTAATCGCAAATCCTCTATCCAAGGATCTAGGGATTCTGGCGATCCACCTTTGACAACTACTTGATAAACATCAGCCCGTCCTAAAATACTCTCTAGTGATCCAGTACAAATAATTTCTCCTCTGGCCAGTAAGGCAATGCGATCGCAGATTTGTTCCACATCGGTCAAAATATGGGAGTTAAAAAAGATGGTTTTTCCCTGTTCTTTTAAGGCTAAAATAATTTCCCTCACTTGATAACGTCCCATTGGATCAAGTCCTGACATTGGTTCATCGAGGAAGACTAATTCAGGATCATTGATTAATGCCTGTGCCATCCCTACTCTTTGGGTCATTCCTTTAGAATACTTACGAATTTGCTTTTTTTGAGCGGTTTTTTGTGCTAAACCTACTAAATCTAATAACTCTGGGATGCGTTTTTTACGCACAGCAGGGGGAATCTGAAATAATCCTGCAACAAAATCTCGGAATTCCCATGCGGTTAAAAAATCATAAAAATAGGCGTTTTCGGGTAAATAACCAATGCGTTGCTTGGTACTGCGATCGCCAATCGGTTTTCCTAATAATTGCGCCCGTCCAGAGGTAGGACGAATGATCCCTAGTAGGGTTTTGAGAAGGGTGGTTTTACCTGCCCCATTGGGACCGAGTAAGCCAAAGGTTTCCCCATGATATATGCTTAAATCGCAGCTTTTTAAAGATGTAACCTTTTGATTAAGCCAAAACCCTGTTCGATACACTTTCCCTAAGTTCCATGTCTGAACAACGGCGGTGGTATCAGTGGTAGAAGAGGTATTTACAGTGTCTTTGACAACATCCATAGGGCAATGAAACAGTTTTATAGAAGTCCATCTCTATTTTTCCCTAAAATCCCTTGCAAGATGACATAACGGTTAACTTTTGTTAAACAGCAAGGAAGTTGAATGTGGGGCGATCGCTCTCAAAATCTAGTGTCCCTAATTAGAGCTTAATAATACAAATTATATTTTGCACGTCAGACAAGTGACTTGGGGTAAAATAATAACCAAATATCATCTTAAGTTATTGAATATGAAATTACCCATCCAAACCCTCTATTTTTGGTATCAAAAAGCGCTGTTTCATCCTCAGTATCGCTGGTTAGTGATCTTAGGCACTTTAGTTTATTTTTTAAGCCCCTTCGATCTTTCACCTGATTTTCTGCCAATTGCTGGTCAACTTGATGATTTTGCCCTATTAACTCTATTATTTACTGGAATTACTCAGATGATTTCTGACGCATTGAATCCTTCAACGGTTGAACCTTTAGATAATCCCGAAGAATCAGGTGACACAATCGATGTTGATGCCGTTAGAATAGAGTAAAGTGCCTAGTTAATCAGACCTAATGAATGGGGGAATTGAGTAAGTATTTTAATAAAGTTTCAGAAAGTAATTCATGTTTTTGCTACATTCGTAACAATTTGTTGAGAAAAGTTCATATAATTTAAAAGAGTAGCGACTAGAACTAGACAAATCAGATGTCTGGTCCAAGCCTTCAGAACTCCGCTCTTAGTAAATACCTGAAGGCTTTTTACTCTTTTTAACTCGATGGGTAGTAAATTTCCTACTTTTGTGATGCTACCTTTCTATTCAATAACTGACTGACCCAGAGATAACCACTGAGCAAGAGAATTGCCATGAGGGGAGAGGTTTCAGGGGTTGATTGAGGCTCAAATCCAATGGAAGCACAAAAATTAGGGGCTGTATTAGGATCAACCCAACCCTCAGCACAAGCGCCTAATGCGGAATTCAACTCTGGCTCAAACACTGTCAAGGTTCTAAAGGGTGAACCTCCTGAAGTATCTACTTCATTCATTCGGGTTGTATCAATCCCACGAGGTCCAAAAAAAGAATTGGCTTCTAACAATACGTTACCTTGAGC
>JBFRWQ010000147.1:0-10227 GCA_051439665.1 Microcystaceae cyanobacterium
TTTTTTTATTGTTTGATCTTGTCAATGCGGCTAGTGGGAAAAGTCAGACAGTGCTGCAACCTCAGTTAGATAGTTCCCAAATTCCAGCTTATGGGGAAATGTTAGAAGTCAATAGAAGTATGGTGGATGTAAATTTAGCTTTTGAGACTTCACAAAGTCTAGACGAGCGCTTTCTTAAGTCTCCTTCTTTGATCGAAATAAGATGGCAACCAGAAGAAGAGATATTGCCTATTTCTAGTAAAGCAGAAAGCATTCTAACCCAACCCTCACGTGACCAAGAACTGATCACTTCCCCCTTGACATTAACAGAATGGAAGGAAAAAGTTGGCATTTCAGAGGCCAGTGATCTGTTGCTACCATCGACAAACCAAGGAGAAGCAGAAACTCTATACCAAACACAAGAATTTCAAGCACAGATCTTTTCGGAAAAAATAGCCCAAGAGCAGTCAGAGAAATCCATTTCTCCAGAGCTTGAACGTTTGCAGCAAGACTTCTTGCTTGATGAACCAGAGTTACTAACAATCGACCAAACTGAATTAGTAGCCTCTCCTACTGTTAGTATTGTGAACCCTATTGCCTTTGGTGCAAATTTAGGTCAAATTTTTGGTGGATTTGGTTTTCAGGCGAGAACACGTTATACAAATTCAGCAGATGGAGCACTCGGTGTTGGATTTGGTCTGGGAGATTCTCAAAGGGCTGTTGGGTTCGACGTAACCATAGCTGTTCTCTCTCTCTTAGGTGATGATTCTTTTGAACGAGGGGGGATTAGTTTCAAAATGCACCGCTTGTTACCAGAGAGTTTTGCCATTGCTGTTGGCTATGAAAATGGTGTAGTTTGGGGCGGTACAGATGGTGGTCAGAGCCTTTACGGTACCGTCAGTAAATTTTTCCCGTTGAAAGACAGCCTCAAAGAACCCTTTAGTGAATTGACTTTGAATTTCGGTCTGGGAGGGGGGCGTTTTCGCTCAGAAGGTAGTATTAGGGATGATATTAATGAAGTAGGTGTCTTTGGTAGCGTTGGGATAAGAGTTGTCGAGCCGATGTCTCTGATTTTTGAATGGTCAGGACAAGATCTAAATATAGGTGCTTCTTTTATGCCTTCTCAGGAGATACCACTGACGATTAACCTAGCTGGGGCTGATATTACAGGCAATGCGGGTGATGGAACTCGCTTTATAATGAGTATTGGATATAACTATCTCTTCCCTCGTTCACGTTAATCATTGACATCTCTCTCTACTTCTTTTCCTTTACCTTCATATAGCCATGTCACTTAGATACTTTCGTTTCCGAAAAAACCTGATTCTGTTGTTAGGGGCCTCTCTCCTTACCTTGACAGATAGCTCTTCAGTGTTAGCTCAATTCGGCAATCAGTCAGACGCAACCAATCCAGGTATCGCAAATTTTCAAACAGTTATCCCTTTACCACGACCTGTAGCAACATATCCTACGCTAGAGGTTCAGCTATCTGTCAACCAAGCAGCCTCTGTCCTAGTTTCTTCTCTCTCAGAAAATTCTCTAAGGACGGTGAGAAATGCTCCGCTTGCTGCCTCATCCCAAAGTGAAATCCTCAGTGTCTTAACAGGAGACGCAAATTCTAGTCTCAACTCAGAGTTGCTGATTGAAGCTTTAACAGGCGCTTCTCCATTCAGTCAGAAGGAATTAACAAAGGATGTGGCCCCAACGTCGATACAGGCTGTTGCAGAGGATGCTCCTCCACTCAGTAAGGTGGAAAACCTAGTATCGAGTTTGGAAAATCTGATTGAGTGTCAGGAAGGATGTACTAAGGTGAATGTAGAAGCCGAAAAGTTGTTGACAGCCATTCGTGCTTATAACGATCTGATCCAGGCAAGCGGTCTCTCATATCTTGAAGATCCTCCACCTGTACTTCTTGGCATTCAGTCTTCACTAGCCCAGTTGTTACCGAATGATAATTAAATTTTTTAAAGTTACAAAAGCGGAAAGCCCTAGTCCATTACGATTTGATTGGTATGTCTGGCGGGGCTTTTTTTAGATCGGGAGAGAGTTTCGTGAGACGCATTTTGATGACGTTTTGGAGGTTCTCTTCTGGGTGGGGTTGGATGTCTCAATCGGTTAATGAAATACTCTACATCGTTTAAAAGATAACCCTCTAAAAGATTCTGCTAAAATATTAATTCAGCATCATGAACCTTCAATTATGACTAAATATCTTAACATCACTGAAACTGGACAAAAATTAGCAGAATGGTCAGATAATATGACAGACGAACCCATTGTCATCACTAAAGAAGGTAAACCTGTTATGGTTGCTTTAAGTTATTCTCAAATTGAATCTTGGTTAGAAACCCTTGAAATTTTAGAAGATCCCCAATTGTCAGAAATAATAACAGAAGCTATTGCTCAAGATCAAGCAGGACAAAGAATAAGTTGGGAAGAAGCCCCAAAAAAATTAGGATGGTAATGGAATATCAAATAAAATTAATTTCTCATATTTATAATCTTATAGAAAAAAGAATAAACAATGAATTGTAAAAACACTTTTTTGAAAGATTTTACACAAAGTAATGATGTGTAGGGGCGCAAGGCTTGCGCTCACAAAGCTTTAACGAAAGATCAGGGAAAGCCAAAAATTAATTACTTCACAATTCTTAATGCCCAATAATTGATCTAGATCACTGACGCATTGAAAATGATCGAAGATAATGGCATCAATTTTAGTAATTTCACTATAGGTATGACCCACATTGATCGGTTATCATCGGAACAGAATCCTTCCTCCTACACCGTGGTAGATGTTTTATCAGTGAACAAAGATCCTTGGTTAGCCGCAAATCTATCAATGTTTTTCCCAGGTATTGGTCAATTTTATGCTGGGAAGTCTTCTAAGGGCTTAATTTTCCTCATCGCTCAAACCATCCTATTAATAGGGGGTGTTTGGTCTATTTTTGCTCCCACCGGACAGACATTATCAGGTTTAATTGTCTTACCACTAGCTGGTTTACTGTATCTCTTTAATGTTCTAGATGCTCATCTTAGTGTCTATCATGATCAAAAGCATGAAATTAAGGAAAAAATACCCCGTAAACACAAAAATCCTTGGTTTGCTGTGTTTATTTCCCGCATTATACCAGGACTAGGCCATTTTTATCTGAAACGTTCCCTTCTCGGCCTAGTTTTTGTCACCCTCAGTCTTACTTTTCTCCAACTTAATAACTTTTTCCAAGCAATTTGGTTTGTTGTCCCCTTGTTAACTGCGATCGCAGCCTATGATACCTATTGCAGCTTTTCTAAGCAGACAGCAGCCTATAAGCGCTCTTTCGTGGCACTATTGGCTGGTTTCGTCTTTTTTAGCGGTTTAATTGGTGTTTATTTCCCTAGTTGGTTAGATCAGCACTTTGAACAGTTTTTTATTCCTAGTTCCTCCATGATGCCAACTCTGCAAATTGGCGATCGCTTATTTGTGTCAGAAGATGAGAATTACCAACCCCAAAGAGGTGATATTGTTGTTTTTCAAGCGCCTGAAGCTCTTCAAGAACTAGATGCAGATCCCTCTGACTTTTTCATTAAACGGGTTATTGGGCTACCTAACGATACAGTTGAGGTTAATCAAGGAAGAGTCTATATCAATGGGAATCCATTAAGTGAGCCTTATATTGCTGAACCACCTGCTTATGAAATCAAAACCATTACTGTTCCTTCCCATCACTATTTTGTGTTAGGGGATAACCGCAATGATAGCATTGATTCCCATGTCTGGGGATTTGTGCCAGAAGACCTGATTTTTGGTCAAGCTTATAAGGTTTTTTGGCCATTTTACCGAGTTAAATCTTTAAAGTCTCTTTAATCAACGTTATTTCAGTAACCAGTAACCAGTTACTACCGCTTGAGAGATAGGTCGTAGTTAATAGTGTATAGTTGAAGACTTAACTATTAACTATTTGAACCCATGTTAATAATTCTTGTACCCCTTCTCCTCTAGGCAGAGTCGTTGTGCGATCAGCGATCGCTTTCAAATTGGGTAAAGCATTGTCAACAGCTACCCCTAATCCACAATACTGCAAGAGATCTAGATCATTTTCGGCATCTCCAACACCAACCACTGTTTGAGGGGATAAATTAAGGGTTTTCAGTGCAACTACCAAGCCTGTTGCTTTATTAACTCCTTGAGGAAGTACCATAACTGAGCGCTTATTAAGAATAACTTGTGCCTCTAATCCCATCTCATCAATGGTTTGCTGTACTGTATCTCCGTGAGGTTGCCACGTACTAACCACAATTTCCCCCCAATGTAGGGGAGTAACATTTTTGTCTTGTAAGGTTGAGATAAAGTTAGAGGGAAAGGGTTGACCCAAAAGTTGCTTGATCCCTGTGCTTGGTTGGATAAAAAGCGCTCCATTTTCAGCAACGACTCCATCAAATCTGTTAACTTGAGGAAAGGCTTGCTGTAAATCTGGCCAAATTCGCCCGGTTGCCATAATTAATTTACCACCTGTTTTCTGATAACGGAAAAGAGCCGTAATCGTCTCTTGATCTACGACTCCATCAGTGGCTAATGTTCCATCATAATCAGTGGCAAGAGCAAGATATTTCATAACAGTTAATAGTTGATAGTTAATAGTTAACAACTGGTTACTGGTTACTGGAATGACCGTTTTGCGATCGCTCCATCCCATCTCGTTCAGGAAATAGCTTAACTAATAATTGATTTATATACATTTGACCAACAACGGGCTGAGATTGTTGGACAGGTTGTGAGGTTAATTCAATGGTTTTTTCTGGTTCAATTTCTGGCTCTAAAGGGGGTGATTCCTTTTCTGAGGGAGTATGATTCTCTATTTTCGGAGGATCTTGGGGGGGCGGTGGTGGATCTTGCCACAAGTCTTCGGGAGGGGGAGTCTGTTGACCATTGCCATTACTTGAAGATGATACAGAAGCAGAGCCTACCTCCTGAAATTCTGCGACAGGGGCAACAGCAATCTGACGGGAAGTATCCCCGACTAATGAACCAGAGGGAATCACAGATTGAGCTTCTACAGATACTTTCAGTAAAGTGCTAGATGCACCAATACAAGCATTCTCTCCAATTTTGCCATGTCCAGTCACTAAAACCCCAGGGCCTAAGACTGCGCCTGACCCAATCTCAATGTCTCCTTCAGATGCACTAATCACCGCTCCCATGCCAAGACAAACCCCTTCTCCAATGCGAATCTGATGATGGGGTGAGGCTTGCAGAATAACGCCCGATGCGATCATCGCCGTTTCATGAATAATAACCTCACCACTCATATATATATCGGTTTGACTGACAGGTTGAATCGACGGCAAACGCATCAGAAATTATGAATGATGAATGGTGAATGATGGAGCAGGGGAAACAAAGAAAAGTAATAAATAGATCTTATTGCTCAACTTTGTACCTCAAACCTGCTCACTGGCTACTGATCACTTGTTATGGTCTTTGAATGATGGTTTCTAAGACTCGGCGTTTAGCTTGGGGATCAATTCCAATTAAACGGACATATTCTCCTGAATGCTCTTCTAAACAAGCTTCTAGGTGCTGAATAACGTCTGATTCATGGGTGCTATCAATAGGAGAACAGCTTTGCCATGATTTGGTTTTAAAACGGCGTTGGTTAGCGTGTTCTGTACCAATTTTTAACCCTTGATTGAGGAGCGAGCGCACTTGCGCTACTGTATCTCCATTTAGGTTGGCACTGTCACTACTACCGTTGCTGTAATTACTACTATAGTTACCATTAGCAGTGCTAGAAGCTGTGCTAACCGTAGATGAACCATTGCTTATAGGTTGATCATCAGGACGCTGCACAATGGTTTCTACCACCCGACGCTTGGCTTTAGCATCAATTCCCAATAAGCGGACATATTCCCCTGTGTGTTCCGCTAAACAAGCTTCTAAAGCGCTGATTACCTCTGCTTCATGGTTGCTATCAATGGGGGAACAGCTTTGCCATGATTTGGTTTTAAAACGGCGTTTAGTTGCGTGTTCTGTGCTGATTTTCAGTCCTTGGCTCAGAAGCGCTCGTACCTGTTCTACTACAGCAGAGCTTAAGCTACCACTACTAATCCCACCGTTGCTAGATCCTGAATGGCTGGCAGGTTGATAACTAGAGCTAGAGGAAGAGGAAACTACTTTTCCTCCTGGGCGCTGCACAATCACTTCTGATACCCGACGTTTGGCTTGGTGATCAACACCAATGATGCGGACATATTCGTTGGGATGTTCGGACATTAGGGCTTGGAGATCCCGCAGACTATTTACCACAGGACCTGTGATCCATGATTTGGTTTTAAAGCGTCGTTCACTGGCAAATTCTGTGGATACTTTATAGCCTTGGCGCAGTAGCGCTTGTAATTGACCAATGCCTTCTGCGTCTCCCTGACTACTGCCATTGCCATTGCTGCTGTAGCTATGAGAATTGCCAGAGGTATGGGTGGTTGCTGTCATGCGTGAGGGTTCACCGGGGGTATCACCAGGGCGTTGAATGACTACTTCCATCACTCTGCGCTTGGCTTGGGGGTCAATGCCCAATAATCGTACATATTCCCCTTCGTATTCCTGTAACCATGTTTCTAGTTGGTTTAAGACTTGACCTTCCTGTTGACTATCAATCATGCCACAGGTTTGCCAGGATTTGGTTTTAAACCGTCGTTGATTGGCGTGTTCTGCTGCAATGGTGCAGCCTTGTGCTAAAAGGGAACGGACTTGATGGACAATGTCTGAATTTAAAGGCATATCAGTCACCGAGTTTGTATAATCAGTTTGGTTAGTTGCTTCAATAGATCGCTCTAATTGTTGACGGATGGGGGTTAAACAGGCTTTATTTTCAGCACATTGATAGCCCGCTCTTAGGGATTCATTGACTTCTACCACATCATGGGCAAAGTGGCGATCGCTCTCCGTGACATCTGGTAAACGATCAGCTTGTTCTTGATGGGTAATGACCGCACCCGATGGGACATATTTACCAGGGGGGATTTCCACATCTTGAATCAGAGCGTGCATCATAACAATGCAGCCTTTTCCCACTCTTGCGTTAAAAACAGTGGAACGAAAGCCAATAAAACACTGATCCCCAATGTAAGCGGGTCCGTGAATCAGTGCCAGATGGGTAATACAAGTTTTTTCGCCAATCCACACGGAATATTCTTGTCCGTCGTCTCCTACGACCCTGCCCCGTTCTAAACCATGAATCACGACCCCATCTTGAATATTAGTGCCCTCGCCGATGTAAAAGGGAGTTCCCTCATCAGCCCGAATGGACGTACCGGGGGCTATTAAAACGTTAGCACTTACAGTAATATCTCCAATTAGATTGGAGAAGGAATGAACATAGGCGCTTTGATCAATGGTGGGTTCAGCAAGGTTTTTTGACCAGGGGGTGGGAGGAGCCGCCGTTTTGCGGACTACCATTGTTTGATTCCTCCTAAATTTGAGCGGTTAATGGAGTTACGCTGGTTAACCTTCGTTCTTTTTGTCATATAAACGACGATTATCTACAGTAACAGTGTCAATGATGCCGACTACCATTGCATCTAGTGGACGAGCTTCATGGCCTCGTTCAATTCGAGCTGCACTTCCTTGGGACACTAGCACCCATTCATTAAGCCCTGCACCAACCATATCGGCGGCTACTTCAAATTCTTGTAGTAGTTCCCCTTCAAGATTGACGTACTGAAGGAATAAGAACTTAACCCCTGTTAAACTAGGGGCTTTATGGGTGCTAACCACAGTGCCTCGAACTTTGGCAATCTGCATAATTTACTAAAAATGTTTAACGGTTTCTAAGCGCCTGCTCGTCTAAGTGAGCCTGGGTTGACGCTTTCTCTAAATTGTTCTACGGCTTCGGTATAGCGAATGGGTAAAACATATTCGAGGTTTTCATGGGGACGGGCAATAATATGGCTAGAGAGAACTTGTCCGCCGTTAACCCGACTCACGTTCTCAATTCCGGCTGAGACAGAGGCTTGTACTTCTGATACATCCCCACGCACGATCACCGTGACACGCCCAGTCCCGATTTTCTCGTAGCCCACTAGGGTGACACGAGCCGCTTTTACCATTGCGTCTGCTGCTTCTACCACGGCGGGAAACCCCAAGGTTTCTACCATTCCCACGGCAATTGACATGATTTATTCTCCTAAAAAATGATCAAATCTTGATTTCTCACAAAAAGAGCGCTCTAGTAACTACGGAATTGTTCTACTTCTTCGGTGTAGCGAATCGGTAAGACGTATTCGAGGTTTTCGTGGGGACGAGCAATAATATGGGTAGAGAGGACTTCACCGCCATTTACTCGGGTAGCATTTTCCACACCTGCAGCAACGGAGGCTTGTACCTCAGAAACGTCTCCCCGTACAATAACGGTTACTCGTCCACTTCCAATTTTTTCATAGCCCACTAGGGTAACACGAGCAGCTTTTACCATTGCGTCTGCTGCTTCTACTACGGCGGGAAAGCCCAAGGTTTCTACCATTCCTACTGCAATTGACATGATTGATTTTCTCCTAAATATATTGGGGTATTTGGGACGTTAATCCCTGATATAAGGCTAATTTGGCCGTAATGCCCGACCAAAATCCAGCTTTTAAACAACTCTTAAGCTTTGTTCCCTTGAAAGACTAGGATAAAAACACTACAATATTCGTAGAAAAACATCTTTTTGCCAGAATAGGGAGACTTTACAGGGTGTGATGACCACAATCCTAGTAATTATGTCTTCCTTTTTAGTCTAATCATCTATCACTTCAACCGTTAAGGGGAGCAGTGGATAGGGGAAAGGCTGCTTACGCTGGGTTGCTAATTTATGAGCCTCAATAATAAGGATAGGCAACCTTGACCCCTTTGACAATAGTTTTGCTCAATTCACCATGATGATATTTTTTAATTTGAGAGTTAACCAAAATTAATCTCTGCTTTTTTGATCCTTTGTCTTCAGTCAAAATTATGGAATAAACCTAAAAAAAATCTCACCTGCTAAAAACCAATGGGACAATAAGCCTAGAAACCCTTCCAAGAGGAACTGATAGAGGAAAAGCTCAAACACTTACAGGGTCAGGGATTAAGCAAAATAGAGAGCAGAAAAAAGCTTACCCCCTAACCCCTAACTCACATCTCATTACTCAAGAGGAGAACTACATGAGTGTCATAACTCTTACTATTGATGGACATCCCGTAGCTGTTGAAGAAGGAAGCAGCATTCTAAGCGCCGCTAAAGAAGCAGGTGTTGAGATTCCCGCCTTATGTCACCTTGATGGTGTCACAGAAGCTGCTGCCTGTCGTGTTTGTTTGGTAGAAATTGAAGGAATTAATAAACTACTTCCTGCCTGTGTGACTCAAGTAGCAGAGGAGATGGTAGTTCATACCGATACTCCTAAACTGAAAGACTATCGACGAATGGCCATCGAGTTAATCTTTGCCGAAGGAAACCATGTGTGTGCTGTCTGTGTAGCCAATAACAATTGTGAATTACAAGACATGGCGATCGCAGTGGGGATGGATCATTCTCGTTTTGAATATCGTTTCCCCAAACGGGAAATTGATGTCACCCATCCCCTCTTTGGCATTGATCACAACCGTTGTATTATCTGTACCCGTTGTGTGCGGGTTTGTGATGAAATTGAAGGCGCTCATGTTTGGAATGTGGCTAACCGAGGAGCAGGAAATAAAATTGTCTCTGGGTTAAATCAACCTTGGGGAGAGGTAGATGCTTGTACGTCCTGTGGTAAATGTGTCGATGCTTGTCCGACAGGTGCAATTTTCCGTAAAGGTACAACCACATCAGAGAAACAGCGAGATCGTGAGAAATTGGAATTTTTAGTCACTGCGAGAGAAGAGCATTTGTGGACAAGATGACAAGGTGTGGGGGTTTAGGTTTATCTTAAAAAAGTAAAACTATCTTAAACCCCTAGACTCATCTGACTCACATTGAGACTCAATCATTATTAAGGAAAAATATCATGAGTAAAATTCGTTTTGCAAGTGTCTGGTTAGCGGGATGTTCGGGCTGTCACATGTCTTTTTTAGACTTAGATGAATGGTTGTTTGACCTCGCTGATTCGGTTGAAGTTGTTTATAGTCCCATTGCTGATTTAAAGGACTATCCTGACAATGTAGATGTATGTTTAGTAGAAGGAGGAATTGCTAACGAAGATAACTTAGAGTTAGCTCACATAATTCGCAACAATACTAAAACCGTTGTATCTTTTGGCGATTGTGCCGTAACA
>JBFRWQ010000148.1:0-3293 GCA_051439665.1 Microcystaceae cyanobacterium
AGAGTTATCACTCTCTGGGCAATAATCTCCCCCCTCTTCCCACACTCCCCACACTTCCCACACTCCCCACACTCCCCCCTCTTCCCCATCTCTACCAAAACTAGGTTTTATCAGTCGGATTTGGTATAATTTGGGGCTAAAGCCCAACAACGATTCATTTTAAAATAAAACCAGTTCGAGGGGGAATCGTTAGGTTTAATAAGGATTGATCTGCATCGAATTTCCAAGATAAAGTATGACTTTCATACAAAACCTGTTGAGGAGTAAATGTTAAATTCACCTCTATTTCTTGTGGTTTGGTATCTGCATTAACCCCCACTAATAAGGTTTGCTCATTGAGGGTACGAGTAAAGAGATAAACTAAACCCGTTGTGTTAATCACTTGATAATCTCCTGTTCTTAAGGCAGGATATTGATGACGAATTTGAATTAGTTTTTTATAATAGTCTAAGGTGTGTAAATTCCAATCTTTTTGTTCAGGAAAAGAGCGCCGACAATCAGGATCATGTCCCCCTGCTAACCCTACTTCATCCCCATAATAAATGCTGGGAGCGCCTAAAAAGGTTAATAACAGAAATGTTGCTAATTCAATGCTACTTTCATCTTCACTAACAATGCTTAATAAGCGAGCCGTATCATGACTATCTAATAGGTTTAATTGGGTTAGTTGAATCTGCCAAGGATAACGATCTAATAATTCTTTAATTCGTGTTTCGTATTCTTGTGCTGTGATGGCAGGATAGGGTGCAAAATGAATACTGGGAAGATGGTCACGGTTAACATGATCACCTGCTACATAAGCTATGGTAGCCTCAGCCCAAGGATAATT
Source organism: Microcystaceae cyanobacterium (assembly GCA_051439665.1). Taxonomy (GTDB): domain Bacteria; phylum Cyanobacteriota; class Cyanobacteriia; order Cyanobacteriales; family Microcystaceae; genus JBGTGT01. The sequence goes on from JBFRWQ010000148.1 coordinate 830, forward strand.
CATCACTCCGTCAAATTGTGTACCATCGAGCCATTCTGAGGCATCTTCCCAAATTTCACCAACAATATAGGCTTCGGGATTAATCGCTTTTACCCTGTCTCTAAATTCCTGCCAAAATCCCTCTGTTTTAATTTCATTGGGGACATCCAAGCGCCAACCATCAATTCCCTGTTTCAGCCAATATTCGCCAATTTGCATGATATATTCTCTCACTTCAGGATTATCATGATTAAATTCAGGTAAAGAACGATTGCCAATCCATCCGACATAATTGGCAGGTTTTGCTCCATCATAAGCAGACAGTGGCCAGTCTTCCACCTTAAACCAATCTAACCAGGCAGAATGGGGACCATGTTCAAGGATGTCATTAAAGAAGAAAAAACCTCGACTAGCGTGGTTAAATACTCCATCCAAGACAATTTTAATATCTCGTTGATGGGCAGCCTCTAAGAGGGCAAAAAAGGCGGTATTTCCCCCCAACATGGGATCAACTTGATAGTAGTCGTGGGTATGGTAACGATGATTAGAAGCGGATTGAAAGATGGGGGTAAAATAGATAGCATTAATGCCTAATTCTTGTAAATAATCTAATTTTTCAATAACTCCCCACAAATCACCCCCCTTATATCCTTGTAACGTAGGGGGACTGTCCCAAGATTCTAAATTCGTTGACTTCCAGAGTCCCAAATGATCTTGTGAGGTTTTCGCAAAGCGATCAGGGAAAATTTGATAAAATACGGCGTTTTTTACCCAGTCTGGTGTGTTAATACTCATATAAATTCCTATTTACTAGGTTCAAGGCGAATTAGCTGTCCATTGGATTGATCGGTCAAAATATACAGGAATCCATCGGGTCCTTGGCGTATATCTCGCACACGCTGGCCGATAGGAATAGACGTTTCCTTAACAACTTTACCAGTCTCATCCACTTCCAGACGACGGATATCTTGAGAAACCAAACCCCCTGCTAATAGATTACCTTGCCATGCCTCAAAGCGATCGCCTCGATAAATCGCCAATCCAGAGGGTGCAATAGAGGGAGTCCAAACCTGCTTAGGATCAATCATACCAGGGAGAGATTTTTCAGGTGAAATCAGTCCCCCTGAATATTCCCGACTATGGGTTACTACTGGCCAGCCATAGTTTTCCCCTTCTACAATGAGATTAACCTCATCTCCTCCTCTCGATCCATGTTCCGTTGCCCAAACTTGCTGAGTAGCGGAATCCAAAGCTAATCCTTGAATATTGCGGTGTCCGTAGCTCCAGACCGCAGCTTCGGCATCAGGAGCGCCGACAAAGGGATTATCATCAGGAATTGAACCATCATCCTTAAGTCGTAAAATTTTGCCTAAGTGACTGTCCAGATTTTGCGCCTGTTGTCGAATTAACTCACCATCAAGCTCAATCGGTGGATTTCCTCCGTCTCCAATGGAAATTAAGAGAGTTTCGTCAGGTAACCAAATCATCCGAGAGCCAAAGTGCTGTCCTCTTGGTTTAACTTGGGAAACTTCAAAGATCACTTGCCAATTTTGTAGCTTATTTCCATCAAAGACAGCCCGTGCGACACGGGTACGATTGGCTGAATTAGTGCCATGAGAGTAGGCAAAATAGACAAAGCGATTATCTGAAAAGCGAGGATGGACAGAGATGTCCAGTAATCCTCCCTGATTTTCATTAAAAATCTCAGGAACACCCTCAATAGGTGTGGGATCAAGTTTCCCATTGCGCACAATTCTTAAGCGCCCTGGGCGCTCAGTAATCAAGATATTACCATCAGGTAGCCAAGCCATCCCCCAAGGATGCTCTAGATCTTCTACCATTGTTATTTTCTGGTAGTTAGATGGGGTTGTTGTTGCTTGAGTTTGAGTAGAGGAAACGACGGGAGAAATGGGTTGATTTTCACGGGTACAACCGATGATACCTAATAGGGTAATCAGACTTCCCCTCAGAAGTAAATTCTTGATCAAGCTTTTGTGCAGAGTAGATAACACCATTGTTGCTTTTAGCGGATGAGCTTGTGTAGAAGTAGGATGGGCTTCGCCCATCAAAAACCTTCGTAGTTAATAGTAAGGGCTTGAGCCAGAATTTTCCCCCTAAAGGGCTTACTACAAACACTATTTTAGTTGAAATCATCTATGACTGGTAATATACTCACTTCTGCTGTTGCTTGAAAATAGGTATATATAGCTGCATTTGGGTGTTTGACAATCAAACATAGCTGCTATCCCTTTCATAGTATGGAAGATCATTCTTCATTCAACATTGCTGCGTTTAGCTATATTTAACTGAATTGTTGTGACATATCTTTCTGTTTTACCATTCTAAAATACAATTCCAAAACTGAGGTTAAACTAAGATAGATGGGATGAATTCAAAGATTAACGATGTCTGATGCTAACCTCCCTCAAATAGTGATCGTTGGCGGTGGCTTTGCTGGATTATATGCCGCTAAATTCCTTAAAAA
>JBFRWQ010000149.1:0-4449 GCA_051439665.1 Microcystaceae cyanobacterium
GTTTGACCAAAGGCTACCTGTGGCGCTGCTTTACGCCAGATGTCTCTGGGACTGGGAATGACTTCTCCTAAGAAAAGAGCAGCAAAGACAACATTAATAAACACACCAGGGGATTGTTGCCATACTGTTCGCATGGGTTCGGAAAAGACCCCATTCTCAGCGATATAAGTACCGTCAAATCCTAAACTAGCAGCGAGCGCTCCTAAGACTTGAGGTCCTAAGATAAGAGCAACCCCACCAGCAATAATGGACGAAGGGAGATAAATCTTTTGGAAAAATTTGATCTTATGTTTGAGCCATCGCCCCACCAGCAAGAGAATAGCAATCAGGGTAAAGGCAAAGAATACATCTCTAAGCGTAAACATAGTCAATGGTTATTCTAGTTCGATTGCTATCAAATATAACTTATAATCCATTGGTGCAGCTATAGTGATTGATACAAGGGAAGAATTATGAATTATGAATTATGAATTATGAATTATGAATTATGAAGGAAAACCCTGATGGGAAATGGGATTGAGTGTTTTCAATTGTCAAACACTGAGCCTTTAGTGTAAATATAGTACTACATATAATGTCGGTTTAAATAGATATAAATGCAAAGTTTATGTTTAAGAAAGATTATGGGCATCCTAGAAAACAAGCAGGTACGCCTACAATGAAATTGGGCATCAATGATGATAGTTTCCCCTCATTCCGATCACTCTCCCCCAACCCTCACCGCTTTTTCTTCCTTTGCCATGCACAAGATCACAGGCAAAACTCGTCAATTCTGGGCTGATATTAGAGCGCCTTACCGATTTAATCAGGTAAAACGTTCTAAATCAGATTATTTTCGTCTTTTAACCTTATTATTGACAGATATTTTCGCCTTAGCTTGTGCATGGCAATTGGCAGGTCATCTTAATCAATTTTACTCCCCAATTCCTGATCAATTAGTGTGGTGGACATGGTTGGGTTTGCCCAGTTTATTCTGGGTATTGACAGCGATTACCCTGATTGGATTTGCTTATGGGGGATTATATCACACATCTACCCGCAGTCAGAATTATATAGGTGCTCTGAAGATTATTAGCTTTGTTTTTCTTTCTGTCTTAGTGGTGAAATATTTTTATGATCCCAAGTTAGATATTCCCCGATCGCTTTTCTTCAGCGCTTGGATCAGTAGTATTGTTTTTGTGTTGGGAACTCGTCTTCTTGTTACTTTAGGCTTAAGACAGGTAACAACAGATCAACCCACTAAAGTATTTTTAATTGCAGGGGCGCACAGACTACCGAAATTAGGGACTATCTTAGGGAAACGTTCCCATTATCATATTGTTGGGGCCGCTCTTTCAACCACTGCTAATTCCCCAACAACCTTACAGGCAATTATTCATTCTGGGGCTACCGAAGTCTTAGCAGAGGATATTCCGCCAACAGAACTTGCTTCTCAGCTTTATTGGCATCTGAGACGTTCTGGGATTGTTTTACGTCTTTTACCTTCGAGTCGAGAGATTCTCTATCGTCGAGGTGCATCAGAAATTTTTGCAGGGTTGCCCACTTTAAGGGTAGAAACCCCCTTAATTGCTGGGTTAGATTATCGAATTAAGCGCATGATTGATATTTTTGGTTCTTTATTTGGCTTAATTATTTTATCTCCCTTATTGTTAGGTGTTTCTATTATTATTTGGTGTTCCTCACCCGGTCCTGTATTCTATCGTCAGCAACGTATTGGCTTACATGGTAAACCCTTTAAGATGTGGAAGTTTCGCACGATGGTGATGAACGCTGATAAATTACAAGCTAGTTTAGAATCACAAAATGAATCAACTGATGGGGTTTTATTTAAAATTAAAAATGATCCTCGTATTATTCCCATTGGTCACTTTTTACGTCGTAGCAGTATTGATGAGTTACCCCAATTATTTAATGTTTTATGGGGTCAAATGAGTTTAGTAGGTCCTCGTCCTTTACCGATTCGAGATGTAGAAAGATTTGAATCATGGCATCATATTCGCCATCAAGTTTTACCTGGCATTACTGGGTTATGGCAAATTTCAGGGCGCTCTGATTTAGCTGATTTCGACGATGCAGCACGGTTAGACCTATATTATATCGATAATTGGTCTTTGAATTTAGATTTAGATATCTTAGTGGAAACGGTGCGAATTGTCTTATTTGGTAAAGGCGCTTATTAAATTAGTTAATAGTTAATCTGGTCACTGTGCATTGAAATGACAAGCTGACAAACGATCTTGTTGTTGAGGACGAGTAATCAAATAATCTTCTAACCATTGACATCCCTGTTGTAAAAATTGTTCTAATTGTTCAAATTCTGCCTTAACTGACCAAACTTTAACAATTCCTTGCCCATTAACCGTAATTAATTGTTGACCCTCCCCTCTGAATTCCAGTCCCACCATCTCATTAGCCTGATCCTTATACTGACCCCGCAAATGACCCCCTAAATCCCATAATCTGACTGTTCCATCACTGGATGCAGTAGCGATCGCATCTCCTGCTTGATTAAAACGGATCGTAGAAACCGGAAATTGCTCAGAGTCCAAGGTTTTTAATAAATTCCCCTCTAAGTCCCATAATTTCGCCGTTCCATCCCGTGAAGCGGTTAAAATTAACTGACCATTAGGACTAAATTGAACTTGAGTGACAATATCTTGATGTCCTTGTAAGGTTGCCAATAAATTACCCTCTAAGTCCCATAATTTCGCCGTTTGATCCTTAGAAGCTGTTACAAAACTGTTTCCCGTTGCTTCAAAAGTGACATCATAAATCCAATCATCATGGGCTTCAATTTCTTGTAATTCCTGTTGAGTTTGACGATCAATGATTCTCACCATACCATCTTTAGCGACTGTGGCGATCGCTATGCCATTAGGATGAAAACTGATCCCATATACCCTTGAAGGTATTCCCTTAAATTCAGTAATTTTTTGCCCCTTTAAATCCCATAATTGAATCTTACCCCCCCCTGCGGCTGTAGCGATCGCTTGACCATCCCGACTAAAATTCATCGCATAGATCCAATTACGATCCGTTTCCCATTGTTGGATTAGATGACCCTGAAAGTCCCAAAGAGAAATTGTCCCCCCTTCTGTAGCGATCGCTATCATATTGGCTTGTTCAGACCAAGCAACACGAGTAACTCGACGGTTAAGGGTCTTAAATTCATTGTCAAAGGGAGAGGAAAGTTGCCAGAGTTTGACCGAACCATCGAGGGATGCAGTACCAACGATCTCCCCTTTTTGAACGATATCAGAAACTGTTTCTTGACTAACCCGAAAAATATCAATTAAATTACCCTCTAAATCCCATATCTTCGCTGTTCCATCACCAGACGCTGATAGGATGTGATTTCCATCGGGACTAAAACGAACCCGAAAGACTAATTTCTGATGACCTTCAAAAGTTTGTAACTGTTTGTCTGCAACTGTCCAGACTTTAATTGTCCCATCCTTAGCTGCTGCTGCAATTTTTGTGCCATCGGGACTAAAAGCAACACTATATAAGGCAATTCCTTGATCAGAAAATGTCTTTAACAAATTACCCTCTAAATCCCATAATTTAGCTGTTCCATCCCGTGATGCAGTAATAATTTGTTGTCCATCAGGACTAAACGCCGCTTCATCAACGGAATTCTGATGTCCTTTTAAGACTGCTAACCGTTTCCCCTGTACCGTCCAAACAATAGCAGTTTGATCAAGGGATGTGGTAACCACTGATTGACCATCAGGACTAAAAGCGACCCGATAGACATCTTTTTGATGACCTTGAAAGGTATTTAATAACTCTCCTTGAAGATTCCAGCGCTTTGCTGTTCGATCTGATGAAACCGTAATCAGGGTTTTTCCATCGGGACTAAAAGCCACATCATAGATAAAATCGTCTGTTTCTGTCAAAATCCTAATTAATTGACCCTGTTGATCCCACAATTTAGCTGTCCCATCCCATGAGGTAGTAGCTAAATACTGACCATTCTGGCTCATACTAACGGCGGTAACAGCATCTTTGTGGGCTGCAATCATGTTTTTTTCCTGAATCTGATTCAAAATTTGTTGTAAAGATAAAAGGGGTGTTGTGGTGGGATACTCTTCTAATTGGGTCTGAGAATTAACAAGGGTTTTGAGTTGTTGTCCCGCTTCCATTGCTGCCATTAATCCACCAATTTGATCAAATTGGAAACTCTTTAACGCATTATTACCATCGGCTTGTAACTCAATCGCTAAACGAGCATTTCTTTCCTTGACTAAGGCTTGTTGAATCGCTAATCCTGCGCCGAATAAAGAAAGGAGAAAAACCCCCAAACCAATTTGGATTAAACGAGTGGCTTTTCGATTAGCTTTTTCTAAAATTTCTCGACTGCGATCTCCTTCTTGTTTCTCTAGGGCTTGACTCTCACTTAAAAATCGGTAATCTACACTATCTAAATTCTTCTCTTTTGACCATAAG
>JBFRWQ010000150.1:0-10527 GCA_051439665.1 Microcystaceae cyanobacterium
TTTCTGTGACAGTATCTGGTGTTGGACTATCAGATGCTTGCTGACGTTCTTCTTTAATGGCTGCAAGTTGAGCAAAAGGAGAACTACCAGAGCTTTTTGGAGCATCAGGTGTCACTTCAGGCGCTGAGGTTGATTGCTCCTCTTTGACTGTCTCTTGAGGAGAAGAAGCCGATATTTCTGGTTCAGCATCTGAGGTTGTCTCTGTGACTTCTACTTCAGTTTCTCTGACTTCTACTGTCTCTTGAGGAGAAGAAGCGGATATTTCTGGTTCAGTTTCTGTTACCTCAGTTGTAGTAGATGTTTCAGTCACTGTTTGAGACTCATAAGCAAGTGAGGGGCGATCGCTTTCCAGTAGCGCTTCGGGTTCACTATCATCAAAAATGCTGCCTAACGCTGTGGCGGTGAGGAAATAATAAACAATCCCTTCTTCTCCTCGATCTTTGCGTAATGCTCCATATTCTTCCGCTTTTCTATCGAGAAAACGTTTGGCAGATCTGCTACTCATATTTGTTTTCATAGATAGATCCATCGCTGTTAAACAGCCTTGATTTTCTTGAATCAACTGATTAAAGAAAGGATTAACTTGTTGACTCACCTGACTCCATTGATAAGAATCCCATACTCGCCAAAGGATGATGAGAAACAACAACAGCAATAGGAACGGCCATACTTTATAAAGCAATATTATGCCCGCCGCTATGGGGAAGATCAGGATCAAAATTCCATTCGAGTTCTCACTTAATACTTTTCCAGTCATAATTAATTAAGAATAGCTTCATTGCAGTCGATGACTCCCTCTCATTTGAGCAAGGGGGTAAGGGTTTCATTTCTACAGTATAGAATTAGTTCTCCCCTTTCTCCTATCAAGTAAAGTTGTGTAAAGTTGTGTAAAGCTCAATTGGATGAGAAAGAGGGGAAAAAGTCGGGCTTTTTCCCTAGACAATTTTATTGATAATTGACAATACGGGCAAACCCTGTGGGGTCTAGACTTGCTCCACCTACTAATACCCCATCAATCTCTGGTTTTTTCATAATCTCATCAATATTATTCGGTTTGACTGAACCACCATATTGAATGGTTACATCAGGATTAGATAATTGTTGGCGAATAATACCAATAACCCGATTGGCTTCATCCGATTCACAGGTTTCCCCTGTCCCAATCGCCCAAATCGGTTCATAAGCGATTACAAGGTTATTTTGATCTACATCGACTAATCCCCGTTTCACCTGATTAATAATGACACTTTCGGTTTCTCCCGCATCTCGTTGCGATTTACTTTCTCCTACACAAAGAATCGGTGTTAAACCATGACTTTGAGCGTTTAAGACCCTTAAATTAGCGGTTTCGTCCGTTTCACCAAAGTACTGACGGCGTTCACTGTGGCCAATGACCACATATTGAATGCCAATTTCGGTTAACATCGCCCCCGAAATTTCTCCTGTAAACGCACCACTATCTTCCCAGTGGATATTTTGTGCGCCGATGCAAATACGGCTACCATGAAGAGTTTTTGAGAGAACAGCCAAGTCTGTAAAGGGAACACAGAGAACAATGTCCCTATTCTCCTCAGCGCTTTCTATTTCGGCTTTAAATACCTGTAAAAACTCTAGGGCTTCCCCCTGAGTTTTGTGCATTTTCCAGTTTCCTGCAATGATGATTTTTCGCACAGCTACCTTTGATCTTGATAAAATAATAACATGACATTGAACAACCTCTTAGTTTATCATTGATTTGCTCTATTGAGGAATGGGAAAAATATGAATTATGAATTATAAATTATGAATTATAAATTATGAATTATAAATTATGAATTATAAATTATGAACTAAGCAGAATAGAAAATTCTTGCTCTTACTCATTTGTGTAACTGGTTTCATGATCAATAAATATGGTTTCAAACCACCTCTTGAAAGAGGATAAACTTTCAGGTAGTAGTAAATGCTCATCACTTCCTACTTACCAAAATAAATTTTACTACTCTGCACTAGGATGTTAATTAAAACATAAGAACGGGAAACAGGAATTATCGAGCATCATATTCAACTAAGGAAGCATAAGAATTGGAGTGATTCGTAAATTTCGCCACTACCTTCACCTTACCAGATTCAAGGGGAACAGTTCCCTCGAAAAAATATCCAAAACGAGAAAGGGAAATCCAATTATTACCTGTAATAATTTTAACCTCCTGAGCATCAGGAACACTTAACTTAAAATAAACGGATTGATTAGCAGGTAAAATCTGACCAATTGGTGAAATCAGAGCAGCATTATGATCGCTAAAAGTCGAATAAATAGTGGGGAAAGATTGACCCCCTTGACTAGCAATTAAACGATAGGTTAAAACATGAGGATAGTAACCATCTTGTCCTTTTGGTTTAGCATAAATATTTAAGTTATATGTTCCTTGTGAAGGAGTAGTAACATAAATTTTTGCTTGATTTTGACTCTTTTGAATCAAAGTATGATTCTCTATTTTCTGGTCATTAAACGATAAATTAGCCGTAATTGCCAGATGATTAGGAACAGTCAGTATAACTTCACCTTGATCATTCAGATTGATGGTATGATGAGGATGACTTAACAGCTTTAAACCATACTTAAAGAAAGCAGACGAAACCTCTGGTAAATTCTCAAACTGTTGCTTACTATAAGGTTGGGAAAGTAGTTGCCAATTAGGATCAACGGGAAGATGATCATAAATAAATTGACTAGGAGGGGTGGCAAAATAATAGGGATTAAACTGTCTCATAAACTGATTATTCCCGATATAGCCTGCTCCCCATGTACTATCTAATAAATACCATTTCCCATTAATTTTAACCCCATTCCAAGCATGATTAACATCCGTTGAATTACCCACAGCATAACTATATCCCTTAGAATAACCTTCAATCACTACCGCTTCTAATCCCATATTTTGAGCCAACTCTCGATATAAATTAGCATAACCTGAACAAACTCCTTGACGACTCATTAATACTCCTTTCGGACTGACATCACCATAGTTATTACTGATAAATCCTGCCCAATTATAAGCAATATGATGCCCAATCCAAGCATAAATTAAACGAGCTTTTTCTAAGTCAGTCTTAGCATAAGCATTGAGCTTTTGTGCTAATTCTTGAACGGATGTTCCTTGATAATCTAAAGAAGCTGCAATCTTGTCTATTTGGGTAAAATCATATTGTGCTAAGGTGTCACTATTCCCAACCGTTGTAGAAATGGGCTTGGGAGAAGGTTTTTGGTAAGATTGATTCTGAGAAGAATGAGTGACTTTCTGAATATCAGGGATCTGAGAAACATTGATTAGTTGGGGGAGGTGTGTGATCGCTAACAAGATACCAACAAAAACAATAATGATAATGAGTCTATCTTGAAAAGGGTTAATTTTTTTGCTCCGTTTTCGGTAGGATGAAGCTTTTCGTTTTTTTTGGGAGCGAGAACGGGATTTGCTTTGCTCACGCCATTGTTTTTCCAAGCGCTCTCTTTCGGTTGTCATAGTTGTAAGGCTCGTAAAGACCGTTACACTTATAATTCCCTTTCTGATCAGAAAACTAACAACTATCAAATACAGAATGAAAACCCTGACTGTGTAAAGAATTAAGCGCTTTTTCTTGTCAACTACCAATATATCTTAAGACTATCTTAATTTTTGAATCTTTACTGATTACTTAAATGATTAATTAATACTAAATCTGGTTTGTTCAATTATTCCCCCTCTCCCCACACTTCCCACACTTCCCACACTTTACCTAATAATAGTCAAGACTTGGTATAAGGTGGGCTTTGCCCACCCTACAATCTATAATGTGTCGTTTACGATCTTTTGAGCTTCTTGCAAAATAGAATCAAGATGTTCCTGACTCTTTAAGCTTTCTGCATAGACTTTGTAAACATTTTCTGTCCCTGATGGCCGGGCGGCAAACCAACCGTTTTCGGTGACAACTTTTAAGCCACCAATGGCTGCATTATTACCTGGTGCATTGGTTAATTTAGCGCTGATTTCCTCTCCTGCGAGGGTGTCTGCTTTTACTTCATCGGGAGAGAGTTTTTTCAATTTCGCTTTCTGCTCTGGGGTGGCAGGGGAATCAATCCGAGTATAGTAAGATGTGCCTAATTTAGCAGTTAAATCTTGGTAATGAAGGCCAGGATCTTTGCCTGTTTTAGCAGTAATTTCCGCCGCCAGCAAGTCCATAATAATCCCATCTTTATCAGTAGTCCAAACTTTACCATTTTTGCGTAAAAAAGACGCTCCAGCGCTTTCTTCTCCACCAAAGCCCATTGAACCATCAACTAAGCCCGATACAAACCATTTGAAGCCCACAGGAACTTCGCATAAGGTACGACCGATATCTTTAGCAACTCGATCAATAATACTACTACTAACTAGGGTTTTACCAATCATCGCACTTGCTGGCCAGTTGGTACGATGTTGGAAAAGATACCAAATGGCGACAGATAAGAAATGATTGGGGTTCATTAAACCGACGCTAGGAGTAACAATACCGTGTCTGTCCGAGTCTGTATCATTACCAAAAGCGATATCATACTGATCTTTCAGTTTAACCAAGTTGGCCATGGCATATTGAGAAGAACAGTCCATCCGAATCTTACCATCCCAGTCGAGGGGCATAAATCGGAAGGTGGGATCAATACTGGGGTTAACAATACCAATATTTAAGCCATATTTATCGATAATCGGTTCCCAGTAGCCCACATTGGAACTTCCCAAGGGATCAGCCCCAATACGGATCCCAGACTCCTTAATCGCTTCCATATCAATGATATTCTCTAGATCATTGACATAAGGAGTAATAAAGTCAAAATAGTGAATGTTATCAGCTTTTAAGGCTTTTTCATAAGAGAGACGCTGAACCCCTTGCAATTTCGCCTTTAATATCTCATTCGCCCGATCTTGTATCCATTTAGTAACATCAACATCCGCAGGACCACCTGATGGTGGGTTATATTTAAAACCGCCATCCATTGGTGGGTTATGGGAAGGGGTAATAATAATTCCGTCAGCTAGTCCAGTGGTTTTACCATCGTTATAGCGTAAAATAGCATGGGAAACGGCAGGTGTTGGGGTATATTGACTATTGCCCTTTTCTTCAGCGAGAAAGACTTCTACCCCCCCTGCAGCGAGGACTTCTAGTGCAGTGCGTTGGGCAGGGGAAGATAAAGCATGACTATCCATGCCCAGATATAGTGGACCATTGATCCCTTCTTTGGTGCGATATTCCACAACAGCTTGAGAAACTGCGAGAATATGGTCTTCATTGAAGGTGCTTTTTGCTGCATTGCCCCGATGGCCGGATGTTCCAAAACTGACTTGTTCAAGGGGATTTTCTGGGTCAGGATGGAGGGTATAATATTGCTGTTTAAGTTGGGCAATATCAATAATTGCGTCACTGGGAGGAGCTTGTCCAGCAAGGGAATTAATATTACTGGCTGCGGTTGCCATAGTTGATTTTTCCTTAGTGTAACGACAGTTTACTTAATGATATAGTAAGGGGAGCAGGTTATGGACTCTCAAAAGAGTCAATGCTCTATTTTAGAGAGAGGGGCGCATCATTATGGTAAGGCTAACTTAGATCGGGGAATGAGAAGGTAAAGAGAAGGTAAAAGTTTGTGAGGGAATGATCAATTTTTAAAATTAGGGAATGAGTAGATCATGAAGTGAGTCAGAAATCGGAAACTCATTGAACCCCGTAACATCTGATAACTGACTTGCGATCGCACTTCCGAATAGCTTATGATTTAGATCATCTTTGCACCTAATTCAAGATCAACGGTAACGAGCTATTTTTTCTGGCAAAGCAACAGGACTTATGAAAGAACTAAAAACTCAACTCTTAGCATTAACTGCTACTGAACAAGCTCAAGCCATAGAAATACTAAACAAGGTAATTAATAGTGAGTCTTCAAGCATTAGCAAAACCACAGGGGTATGTGCTGGAGAAGCTTGTATTGGAAATACTCGTATTCCTGTTTGGCTGTTAGTTAGCTTACGTGATCAAGGTTCAACGGATGCTGAATTACTGTCTTTTTATCCTCAACTGCGTGCTGTTGATTTAGTAAATGCTTGGGCTTATGCGAAAGCATATCCAGAAGAAATTGAAACGGCCATTAAAGAGGAAGAAGAAGCAATGGAGTTAGAAATATAAGCAATGGCAGATTTATCTGCTGATGAACAGTTTCCCTTACCTGTTGTACAAATTCTTCGAGATTTTGGTCATAATGTTTTAACCGTTCAAGAAGTAGAAAAATGCAGTGATTCGGATGCCGAAGTTTTAGCTTTTGCTATCAAGAATCAAAGAACTATCCTAACTCAGAATCGTCGTCATTTCATTAAACTTCATCTCGAAAACCAAAATCATTATGGGATTATTGTTTGTACTGAAGATCGAAATTAAAATAGTCTAGCTCAACGTATTAATAATACAATCAATAAGGAGGAATCTTTGAAAAATAAGTTAATTAGAATAAAACGCCCTCAGAAATAAATTCTATGTCAAAGTGAGGAGCTTTAGGCACAAGTTATTACCAAAACTAATAATTTATAACAATTCAGATCGTACATTCTGTGATTTTGAGACAGTTAAGGTGGGACAAGCCCACCGTACAATTGATATTAAATATAATCAGAGACATCTTCCTGACAATCATCCGCTAAATAAGATAACGCACGGAAGCGAAGCCCCACCAACTGCTCATAAAGAGGATTTAGTTCGCATAGAGGGGGAATATGGACAATTTTTTTGCCAAATAACTTGATATCCCGTTCAAAAGGACATTGGGGGGGGACCATCTTACAGACAAATCTTGCTAGTCGGGGATCATGAACTTCTAAATCATCCAACCAATGTTTTACTGGATAAAGTAAATCGATGCGAGGTTGAGGAGGACTGACTAAGGAGCTACTAGAGTCAGTCTCTTCCGCTTGAGGACGACATAAGGTATGTTCTAGGGCAGAAAGCGCTTCAATCTTGAGACCCAGCGCTTGACTAAAACTATAGAGTAACTCCGCTTCTGAGGTGGAGTAAATCCCATCAGCCACTGCCACTAAAACAGCAGTTCTCATAAAATTCTCTGCAATTTTGGTATCATGACCCAAAGCTGTCTCTAATTCTTCAGGAGTAATAGAATGGTCTAAATCGCTTTCTTTTTTATCCGATGTCAGCGCTAATTCTTGAGTTAACTGAGCGATTAATTCCTGTTCTTCCCGGTCATAATGACCATCAGCCCAAGCGATCGTCAGTAATCCCCGTAGCCATGCGGTCATCTGGTCGTTGCTATAGATGGATTGTGTTGTGCTAACCATAATGAGTCTGGTGAATTCCCTAGCCTATTCCTAGTATAGAGCGATCGGAAAATTTTTTGATTTACTTTTCCACAAATCCCACTATCATAAAAGCGAGTCAGTTTCTCTTGGACACAGAATTATTATGAGTCGCTCCAATCCTGATACCTTTGATGTATTTGACTTTAAGTATTACGAGGGACCGAATCCCTATCTTAATACAGGTGCGTTAGTTTTTGATTTTGCCCTACGTTCTGAAGGCAATCCTTGCAAGATTTCGACCTATATTGATGATATGGCACGAGATTTACCCCAAATTAAAGGATTAAAGCCCAAAAATTACGGAGAATTATTTGCTCAAACCTGCGCTGAAGTGAGTCGCTTAGAAATGGACTTACACTTAGAACGATGGAGTCTGCAACCAGGGGAAAAGGAAGATACGATCGCAATTCAATGTTTAGATGAAGCAACAACGAGAGGAATTATTAATTTTGTCTGGGATTGGTTAGAAGCCATTACCCATGAAGAATCTTTCGATGTTCCTTCTGAAATTAGTAGGCTTCAGTCATCTTTCCGCAATTCTGTGTATGGGGGACCGACCATGTACTCCCTCTTACAAACCGCTTACCACGAAGGAATTCCCACCTTCTATTTACCCGATGAACGAATGTTTCAGTATGGCTACGGTAAGTATCATAGACGGGGAACGGGAACAACCTTTGACTGTGATAGCCAACTAGATTCAGACTTTACTACCCTCAAAGATGACTGCAAAGCCTTTTTAGGGAATTGTGGATTTCCTGTCCCCCAAGGACGGATTATCTATACCGTAGGAGAAGCGCTTGATGCAATTGGAGAGATTGGGTATCCTGTTGCTGTCAAACCAGTGGTTGGACATAAAGGAATTGGCGTAACCGCTAATGTACAGGATGATAAGGGCTTAGAATTTGCCTTTGAGACAGCTAAAGATGCTCTAGAAGAGGGAACATCTAGTATTATTGTTGAACAAAGCATTACGGGTGCAGATTATCGTCTTTTGTGTGTGGGAGGGAAATTTGTCGCTGCGGTTGAACGGAAACCCCCTTATGTAGTAGGAGATGGGGAATCAACGATTAAAGCGCTAATTGACCTAGAAAACGATACTGAAGCTCGTTTAGATACCCCTACCTCTGCATTAGGAAAAATTATTACCGATCAGATTATGGAAAATTATCTCGATGAGCAGGGGTTATCAGTAGAAAGTGTTCCTGAGCAAGGACAAACAGTTTATTTACGAAAAGTAGCGAATCTTTCCTCTGGTGGGGTGAGTATTGATGCAACCCGAACCATTCATCCTGATAATATGATTTTAGCGCAGGATATTGCCCAATACTTCCAATTAGCTTGTATGGGTGTAGATGTTATTGCTCAAGACATTGCTCGTTCGTGGAAAGAGGGAGACTTTGGTATTATTGAGATTAACGCAGCGCCAGGGGTCTTTATGCACCTAAATCCTGCCGTTGGGGACAGCGTTGATGTACCAGGGCGCATTTTGGACTATTTATTCCCACCAGAAAATCCCTGTCGCATTCCGATTATTACTTTCAACAAGCTCTACCGTAGCGATATTTACGAGATTGTTGATCACATTTTACTGCGTTATCCCCACTGGAATATTGGCTCAGTCTGTCGGGATGGGATTTGGCTCAATCGGTCGGAAAAGGTCTTGCGGAAAGACTATAATAGTAATGTAAAAAGTTTGTTACGCCATCCTCAGTTAGACCTATTGATTGCCGAATATACTGAAGATATTTTTAAATCTGATGGCATGGCTTATGAAGAGAGTAATTTAGTTATTCTCGAAGATCCAACCCCGACTGAAATAATTTTAGCAAGGGATTTAATGTCTAATGGTACATTGATTATTAAACAAGGACAAGATATTTCGGTAAAAGTTCAAGGCTTAATGGAAAGCTATCGTCTCGCAGAAGCTGAATTATTTAGTTATGTTTATCTAAAAGAGATGACTCGTACTATCTTGGCGGTTAATGGTTAACGTTAGGAAGTGTGGGAAGTGGGGGTCAATGATGAGGGTAAATAGTTAATCCTTTAATCCTTATTTTTACTATCTTCCCACCTCTTTTATTAAATGAAATTTAGATAGATATACCGATATTTATAAGAGGAAATAATCATAAAATTAAGACTATAGTTAATTATTTAAGAGGGAGAATTTGAAAAATGGCTGTACCAAGTGTTACTGGACCAAGTGTTTATGAACAGTACATGATTGAATTAGTTAATAGAGCTAGGGAAAATCCTGAAGCAGAAGCAATATTGTATGGGATTGATCTTAATGAGGGTTTATCACCAGGTACGATTACCAGCAATAGCAAACAACCCTTAGCTTCTAACCAATTTTTAACGGATTCAGCTAACAGTCATAGTCAGTGGATGCTGGATACTAATACATTCTCCCATACAGGGGCAGGTGGTAGTAGTGCAGGTGATCGTATGGGAGATGCGGGTTATGTCTTTAGTGGTAGTTGGACTTGGGGAGAAAATATTGCTTGGAGAGGGACAACAGGAACACCAAATGTCACTCAATATATAGAGTTGCAACATCAGAGTCTCTTTTTAAGTAAAGGACACCGTAAAAATATATTAAATGATAATTTTAGAGAAATAGGGATTGGTAGTGTAGAAGGACGGTTTACTACAAGTCGTACTTGGAATGCTGTCATGACGACTCAAAACTTTGCTAAATCAGGTTCTGATGTCTTCTTGACTGGAGTAGCTTTTGATGATGAAGTGAACAACAATAGTTTTTACAACGTAGGAGAAGGTTTAGCGGGGATTACTGTAGAAGCGATAAGAACTTCTGACAATGCTATCTTTTCTACGACAACGATGAGTGCAGGTGGTTATAATCTTGCCTTGAATGCTGGAACTTATAATGTTACATTTTCAGATAATAGTGGTGATTATTTCACAGAAACAGTGACGATCGGTTCAGAAAATGTCAAACTAGACCTTGATACTAGCGAAACACCATCTAATCCACCCAGTGAGAATAATGCACCCGATTTCACTGCTCAAAGTTTTTCCTTACCTGAAAATAGCGCTAATAGCACAGTGATTGGTACCGTTGTTGCCACAGATCCTGATGGAGATGCTTTAACCTATCAAATAACTCAAAATCTAGACATAGATGGAGACGGTAACCATGCCTTCCGACTAG
>JBFRWQ010000151.1:0-17411 GCA_051439665.1 Microcystaceae cyanobacterium
GGTTTATACTTTACGCCATAATAGAGTTAGGCTAATCTCAGCTAGAAAAGCCAATAAACGTGAACGTAAACAGTATTTTAATTAACATTATGAAAGACAATTACGATTTTTCTCAAGGAAAAAGAGGGGCTGTTATTCCGACACCCTCTCATCAAATGAAAGTTAATCTTACTCTTGATAAAGAAATTATTGAATGGTTTCAGGCTAAAGTAAATGAATCAGGAGGAGGTGACTATCATCGATTAATTAATCATGCTTTAAAAGATTATATCAAAAAAGAAGAAAATACTTTACAATCTGCTTCTCATTTATAGTTAATGTTTATTGCCTACCATTTCATTTTCGGGATATTTATCTTAACCTTTTGGTGGGCAAGGGATTAATGTTATTCTGCGTCATCTAAATTAATTAGGCTTGCCTACCCTACCATTTATTGTAGCTTGTAGGGTGGGCAAATTGGAAAAACTGACCAATTAACACGATAGTCTAGGATTTTTGCCCACCATCCCATCTTTGGTGGATTAAAATTACTCTTTTGGTGGGCAAGCTATTAATATTATTCTGTGTCATCTTGATTAATTAGGCTTATTTACCCTACCATTGAGAAAGTGCGATCGCTTATCCTATTTACCCTATAATAAAGTATTAGCTAACTTATTAATGATTATTCAATAAAATGGAGTTTGAATGGGACACAGACAAAGCAGAAAGCAACTTAAGGAAACATGGCGTTAGTTTTGAAGAAGCAGTAACTATTTTTGCTGATCCTTATCTCTTATTTACTGAAGATAGTAAACATTCTCAAAGAGAAGAAAGAGAATGGGCGATCGGTGAATCGGAAAAAGGGCTATTATTGGTAGTAGTCTTCACTATGCGAGAAAACAACACCCGCTTAATTAGTGCCAGAAAAGCCACCAAACAGGAGCGAAGAAACTATGAGCAAAGATACTGAATTTCCCTTTGAACGAGCAAGACGGGTAACACCCGAAGAAAACTTGCGCTTTAGACAAGCATTGAAAGACCAATTGGGGTTTAAATTAAGAAAACGTCAACCCTTAGACGAAAAGCAGAATGAGTCGGAGAAAATAAGTCATTCTGAGGATTTTTTAGAAACGTCTGGAACTTGGCAAGATGAACGTGCTGCTGAAGAAACTATACAAGAAATTTATGATGCCCGAAAATAGTAATATTAATTCTTTGGTGGGCAAGCTATTAATATCATTCTGTATCATCTTAATTAATTAGGCTTGCCTACCCTACCTATTTTATCTAAATAAATCTGAATGTGTTCCCGTGCGCTCAAAAATTATGGTATGCTCAGATGATAATAACTTATAAATTAATAACCAATCTGACTCAATATGGCATTCCCGTCTTCCTATATAATTTCCGATTAATTGATGATCTCTATATCGCAATTCTAACTCTTCACCATTAGCCAGTTTATTGATAACGCCCTTAAGTTTCTCCATCTTTTTACCACGCTTAACCATTTTCTTAAGATCCTTCTCAAATTGCTTAGTATAGACAATTTTCATGATTTAGATACCCAATTGATTAAACATATCTTCTGTATCTTCACAGCTAATTAACTCTTCACCTTGATCAGTTTTTTGAAAAGTTTCTTCAGTTATTTGATTAGGCATATTAACAGAAAAAGGAAGACTTTTAGCAATAGCTACCTGCTCATAAAATAAAGTAATTGCTTCATCAGTAGTTAATCCCAGTTGTTTAAAAACTTCTTCAGCGCTTTCTCTTAACTGAGGTTCAACATTTGCTTGAATGATAGATGTTTTGCCCATTTTTAACTTTTCGATAGTAGGAGTTGCTATTGTTTAGTATAGCAAATTAGCTTGTAAAATCTTCAACCTAGTAAAATCAAGCAATTAACGGGATAATAAGACGTTTTGCAGAACATTTAACCTTTGAATGTTTATATTGACCTTTTGGTGGGCAAGCTACTAAAGTTATTCTGTATCATCTTAATTAATTAGGCTTGCCTACCCTACTATTTATTTGAGAATGTTTTGACATGGCTAACATAAACTATAATTAAAAATCGTGTAAATCTTTATCAATGCCCAAGAAAATCCGAGAACTTAAAAAAATGTTACAAAAAGCAGGATTTAACACTCGTACTGGCAAAGGGAGTCATTCAAACTGGTATCATCCTTTATATGAGGGAAGAATTACATTGTCAGGAAAAGATAGCTCAGATGCTAGAATTTATTTAGAAAAAGAAGTTTTAAACGCCATCCAAGATGTCAAAAGGAAACAAGACAATGAATCAACTTAAATACACAATGATTATTCAATGGTCAGAAGAAGACAATTGTTATTTAGTAGGATTTCCCGACTTTATCGGTCAAAAATGGCGAACGCATGGCGATTCTTATCAAGAAGCTGTGACTAATGGTGTAGAAGTATTAGAATTATTAATCGAAGACTATCAATTAGCAGGAGAATCTTTACCCATACCTAAAACTTATCAGGAGCAAGTTGCTTAAAGGGATAATCTAAGATTATTACGCTTCTAGACTTTAATTTTAATCTTCTGGTGGGCAAGCTATTAATCTTATTCTGTGTCATCTAAGTTAACTAGGCTTGCCCCACCCTACCTTTATGATGTTTTAATTACTAAGCGCTTTAATTTTAGCCATTTCTCTCCCAACATCAGGAAGTATTTGACCTTTTTTATGTGCTGTTTCTAACCATAAATCTTTAACAACCATTAATTCTTCTAACGTTTCCTGTAAAGTTTCTCCTTGTGCTAAACAACCTTTTAACGCAGGAATTTCAGCGACAAATCCCCCTTCTTCACAGGGATAAATAACCATTGGATAATTCATGTTTCCTCTCCTTCAATCAATTCGATGACTCTTCTAATATCATAGAATATGATAGCTTATTTAACATCCTATTCACTATCATACTTAAAAGAGATCGCTAAATTACCAAACTTCTAACCTTCTCGATTCAATTTTAACTGCTCTAATTGCTTTTTCACCCTTTCTCTACGATGAACATAAAGAGGGCTATTTTGTAACTCTGCTTCTGCGATCGCACTTGCTTGTGCTAACATCATATTAAGCTGGTCAAATTGTAAACAAGCCTGCCGTAAACGAGCGACATTTTTAGCTCTTGTTTCGGCATCAGGAATTTTTTTCTCACTATTCATCATAAACTCCAACTTTTTTTAATTTCTAAAACACTCGCTTCAACTGCATCAGATGTCGCTTGTGCTTGTTCAATGGACTGGTACAATAAGTTTAACAGGGTCGAATTAGCTATTGGTTGAGACTCTGCAACCTGTAAAATCAACCCATACAATCGATTATAAAACGTTCTTGCTCGTTCGCCTGCATGATTAAGTTCTTCCAACTCAGACAACGTTTCCTCAGTTTCACCATATTGTTCAAAGAGTTGATATTCCGTTGTTGTAGCTAAATTAATAACTTTAAATAATCTAGGGAGTAAATTACCGACAATCAGCAAAGTTTCATCAGATAAATCTGCCATTTTCTTTTAAAAAAGAATTGTCACTTTTAGTATAGCAAATTTTTTTCTAGGCAATCACCATTATTCTATAGGTAGTTTGCCTCAATCATCGCAGAAAGCGATCGCTTGTTAAATCGTCCTATCATAAAATGCGATCGCATTATCTAAATAAATCTAAATATGTGCCTGTCCCTTCAAAGCCTATGGTATCCTTAGCGTAAAGGTGTGACTTTTCTCTTTAATTGCCGATTTCCCTGCTCACTCCTATCTGATAGTTAATTTTGCTTACCTAATCAGCATCAGACCCCTCATAATTCCATCTTCAATTCTTAAAGAACTCTCTATGCAGCTTCATCCCTTTCCCCGTCGGACTAAAATTGTTGCCACCATTGGCCCTGCTACTCAAAATAAAGCTATTCTACGCCAGTTAATTCAAGCAGGTGCAACAACCTTTCGGCTGAACTTTTCCCACGGGGATCATGAATATCATCAACATAGTATTCGTTTAATACGGGAAACGGCTTTTGAACTCAATCAACCTGTCGCCATCTTACAAGATTTACAAGGTCCCAAAATTCGCTTGGGTAAATTTCCCTGTCAGTCTGTTACTCTCAAGCCTGGTGATCCCTATTTAATTACCAGTCGTCGGATAGAATGTAACCAGGATGGAGGCTATGTTAGTTATCAGAATTTAGCTGAGGAAGTTCCCGAAAATGCGAGAATTCTGATAGATGATGGCAAAGTGGAAATGGTGGTTGAACGAATTGACCCAGAACAGAAAGATTTACACTGTCGGGTCGTAGTGGGTGGAGTGTTATCCAGTAATAAAGGGGTCAATTTTCCTAACGTTTATCTCTCAGTTAAAGCACTCACCGATAAAGACAAAGAAGATTTAAGTTTCGGGTTAAATCAAGGAGTCGATTGGGTTGCTCTGAGTTTTGTGCGAAATCCTCAAGATATTCTCGAAATTAAGGATTTAATTGCTGCTGCTGGTAAAGATACCCCTGTGATTGCCAAAATAGAAAAGTTTGAAGCGATTAAAGAAATGGAAGAAATTCTCTCTCTGTGTGATGGGGTAATGGTGGCTAGGGGTGACTTAGGGGTGGAACTTCCCCCAGAAGATGTGCCAATTTTACAAAAAAGACTGATTAATACAGCCAATCAACTGGGAATTCCAGTTATTACAGCGACCCAGATGCTTGATAGTATGGCCAATAATCCTCGTCCCACTCGTGCGGAAGTGTCTGATGTGGCCAATGCTATCCTAGATGGAACCGATGCGGTTATGTTATCTAATGAAACAGCCGTGGGGAAATATCCTGTAGAAGCCGTAGCAATCATGGCTACCATTGCAGAACGAATTGAACAAGAACAAATTACAGTCAAACACAATAATCCTCAACGCCCCTCTATTCCTAATGCTATTTCTTCGGCGGTTAATCAAATTGCTGATCAACTGAATGCTACTGCTATTCTAACCTTAACCAAAACCGGATCAACTGCCCGTAATGTCTCTAAATTTCGTCCCTCTAATCCCATTATTGCAGTTACCCCTCAAGTCAAGGTAGCGAGGGAATTACAGCTTGTGTGGGGTGTTAAACCCTTAATTATGCTTGATTTGCCTTCTCATTCCCAAACTTTCCAAGCAGCGATTAATTTAGCCCAAGAATACCAACTTTTAGGGGCAGGAGATTTAGTTGTGATGACCGCAGGAACGTTACAAGGGGTGGCGGGATCAACAGACTTAATTAAGGTGGAAGTGGTCAAAGCGATTATTGGTAAGGGTATAGGTGTCGGTCAAGGCGTTGCTTGTGGACGGGCGAGAGTTGCCCAGAATAGTAAGGAATTGGTTCATTTTAGCCACGGGGACATTTTGGTTGTTCCCTGTACCAGCGTTGACTTTATCGATAGTATGCGCAAAGCGGCGGCGATTATCACCGAAGATTCTAGCCTGAAAAGTCATGCGGCCGAGATTGGTTTACGATTGGGCATTCCTGTCATTTTAAACTTCCCCAATGCCACTCAAATGATACGGGAAGGGACATTTTTAACCGTAGATGCTCAAAAAGGAACAATCTATTCTGGGGCAGTTTAAATGATTTATTTGTTATTACAATAAGAACCGTAAAGAGAAACCAAAAAAAATCGCCCCCCATGATTAACCGTGCTAAGACAGAAGGAATAACTGTTGCTACCAATGGACAATAACAATGAAAATCGCTAAAGATATTACAGAACTAATCGGTCACACTCCCCTAGTTCAACTCAATCGCATTCCCCAGTCAGAAGGCTGTGTGGGGCAAATTATAGTTAAACTAGAAGGAATGAACCCTGCTGCTTCTGTTAAAGACCGTATTGGCGTAAATATGATTAATACGGCTGAACAAGAAGGATTAATTAGTCCTGAAAATACAGTCTTAGTTGAGCCTACTTCAGGCAATACAGGCATTGCCCTTGCCATGGCCGCTGCCGCTAAGGGCTATCAGTTAGTCTTAACCATGCCCGAAACCATGAGTATGGAAAGACGAGCAATGTTACGGGCATTTGGGGCGCAGTTGGAATTAACCCCAGGTCCAGCAGGAATGAAAGGGGCGATTCAACGGGCAGAAGATATCGTTCAACAAGTTCCTAATGCCTATATGTTGCAGCAGTTTCGCAACCCTGCTAACCCAGAAATTCACCGCAACACCACAGCAGCCGAAATTTGGGAAGATACAGACGGAAAAGTGGATATTCTGATCTCTGGTGTGGGAACAGGGGGAACAATTACGGGAACAGGGGAAGTATTAAAACAACATAACCCTGATATTAAAGTGATTGCTGTTGAACCAGAAAATAGTCCTGTTTTATCGGGTGGCCAACCTGGCCCCCATAAAATTCAAGGGATTGGGGCAGGTTTTGTCCCAGATGTTTTAAACACTGATTTAATCGATGAAGTGGTGACTGTAACTGATGATGAATCTATGTTCTATGGTCGTCGTTTAGCCAACGAAGAAGGCTTATTATCAGGGATTTCTTCAGGTGCTGCTCTTGCTGCGGCCATTAAAGTGGCTAAACGTCCTGAAAATGAAGGAAAAATGATTGTCATGATTCAGCCGAGCTTTGGCGAGCGCTATCTCAGTACTCCTTTATTTAAAGAACTAGATCCCCCTCAAGTCGCTCTAGTGAAATAGTTCTCAGGATAGATTTATGTCAATGAGCGCTGAGAGTTAGGTAAAGAAATGTTGATTTTTTTGAAAATCTTTGTTACATTTAGTTTAAAGTCATTGACTTAAGCGCACCCATTGTAATAAAGGAGTTCACCCTCATGGAAACCAACGAAAACAAATTTGGCTTTACTTCCTTCGCAGAAAACTGGAACGGTCGTCTTGCAATGCTAGGATTCGTAGTCGGTATTGCAACAGAGTATTTAACTGGACAAGGTATTCTATCTCAATTAGGCTTAATGTAAGCTTGTATTGTTCTGAATATCTCTATTAATTGCCAGTAAATTGACTTAAGCGCACCCATTGTAATAAAGGAGTTCACCCTCATGGAAACCAGCGAAAACAAATTTGGCTTCACTTCCTTCGCAGAAAACTGGAACGGTCGTCTTGCGATGCTAGGATTCGTAATTGGTATTGCAACCGAGTATTTAACTGGACAAGGTATCTTATCTCAATTAGGCTTAATGTAAGCTTGTATTGTTCTGAGTATCTCCATTAATTGCCAGTAAGTAGCCATAACTATTAGAACTCCTTGTTGATTGTTAGCAAGGAGTTTTTATTTTTTTTGGGAAATGATTCCCCATCACTAAGCGCAATTTGTTACAATAACAAACGGTCATTTATGAAATTTAGTCATCGAGAGAATCTTTGAGCCAAACCATTGATACTTCCAACTTGGATACCTTAGCGCAAGAACTGGCTGCAATTCAGCAAACAGGTTCTAAGCGCATTGCTTTGCTAGGATCACGCCATGTTCCGATTACTCATCAGCAGTTGATAGAAATGATGAGTTATGCGCTGGTTTTGGCAGGAAATCGCCTGATGACATCTGGATCAGGGGGAACAAACGCTGCAGCCATTAAAGGAGCTATGCGAGGTGATCCTAATCTGTTAACGGTGATTTTACCCCAAAGTTTAGATCGTCAACCACGAGAATCTCAGGAACAACTAAAACAGGTCATTCATCTGGTGGAAAACCCTGAAAATGACCATTTACCTTTAGGAGAAGCCAGTACGCTTTGTAACCGTGAGATTATTTCTCGCTGTCAGCATTTAATCTGTTTTGCTTTCCATAATAGCCATACCTTGCTGCAAACCTGTGAGGAAGCAGAAGAACAACGTAAATTAGTTACTTTGTTTTACTTTGATTAAGTGAATTAGGGTTGAGTATTTAATTTCAGTTTGTAGTCAGGGCTTTAGCTCTTAATTTTTGCTTTTTGTTTTTTAGTAAACTCTTGAAATAGCAATGATTATTACCCAACCACCAATTAAATCTGATACTTGGATAACAGGGACATGGGATGAGTATCTCACCTATTGTAATGACCCTCAGCTTGAGAAAGCTAAGTTTTATTATTATAACCAAAGAATCAGAATCGAAATGCCTCCTTTTGGAAGCGATCACGCTAGAGATCACGGAATTATTGGCCATGCTATTTATCTTTATGCAACATTAAAGAATATTCTTTTAAATGGTAAAGATAACTGTTCCTATCGGAAAGTAGGTAAAAGAGAGGCACAACCTGATTTGTCTTTTTATATTGGAGACAATGCCAATGCTATTCCTTACGGAACATCAATTGTTAATTTAGATCAGTATCCACCGCCTAATTTAGTGGTTGAAGTAGCCAAGACTTCTCTAAGGGATGATATTGGCGAAAAACGTCTTTTGTATGAAGATATGAACGTGCAAGAATACTGGATTGTTGATGTGGAAAAAATACAAATTATTGCCTTTAAAATTGACAATGGAGGAAGTTGGCGCATTGATGAGTCTCAGTTATTATTAGGTTTATCAATGACTGTTTTGAGGGAAGCATTAAGAATGACTAGAGAAAATACCCATTCTGAAGTGAGTCGTTGGTTAATGCAGCAATTTCAAGCTTAATTCTGATTAAGTGATCTGTTTTGCTTTCCATAATAGTCATACCTTGCTGCAAACCTGTGAGGAAGTAGAAGAACAAGGTAAATTAGTCACCTTTTTTTTACTTCGATTCAATAATGATGATTGAGGAAAGTAGTTGATGTCAAGAGTAACTGGAGTAATTGGGGCTAGTTTTTTCCCCGCCTGTTTATTGATTTTGGCTCAAGCGATTTGGGGGCAAGAACTCTCTTATTCGCTGTTAGCCGCAGGTTTATT
This sequence comes from Microcystaceae cyanobacterium, assembly GCA_051439665.1. Taxonomy (GTDB): domain Bacteria; phylum Cyanobacteriota; class Cyanobacteriia; order Cyanobacteriales; family Microcystaceae; genus JBGTGT01. The sequence continues at coordinate 8,845 of JBFRWQ010000151.1, forward strand.
TCTACTGTGTATTGATCAAGCGCTGATGGCCAACCTTGATTGGCAACAATTGATAGAAGTCAAGCAAAATAACTCAGATAGTCGCTTAGATAAGTTTCGGGTGCTAATCATAGGCACAATTATCATAGAATTAGCAGGATTTTATTTAGCGTCATATCGTTTGGGTTGGGGAATTGAACTGGTACTGCTGAGTCAGTTGGTATTTAACGCAGTAGCAGATATTCAACTTCAACCATCGGAGAGTGAACCGATCATTCCTCGTCCTTGGAGCGATCGCCTACCGTTAATGATGGCGAATGGTATGGCGATGGGTTTGATGCCCTTATGGATGGCCAAGATTGCACCTTTAGGGATTGTGTTGAGTTTATGGGGAATGGCGATCGCTTACGCAATTCTTAAGCTTTGGCGTTGGCTAGGTTTGAGAAATTTGTAGGGACTAAGAAAAAAGAATATTTTATAGCCAAAATTGGCGATCTCCTTCTAGAAAGCTTGGATAAATACCATTTAATCGTAAATATGCCATGCGATCTGCGCCATGTAAAGGCATGGGAAGACGAGGGGTTTTTAACGCACCATGATGTAAGAGGGTAAGCTTTAAGGTAGTATCTACCACGCTTTCAATCGTCGCAGGATGTCCATCAGGGTGAATGTTTAAACGCAATGGACGAGGGACACCTCTGTTATCTTTTTGTTGACGAGAATCGAGTTTTGTGGTGACGACAATTGCTTCATTAGGAGACAAACGTAAAGCTAGTCCTTGAGTGGGTGCTTGTATCTTAGATTGATTCAAGTTATACAAGCGAGGTACTTGAGATTTTCGACATTCTACTAAGATAAATTTAGCATTAATTGATTGAGCAATTGCTAGTAGATTTTTAACCTCTTTCTTGACAAATTTTCCGTCTCTATATATCAAAACTGTTTTATTCTTTAGTTGTTGTTCGGGTAACATCTTTTCTAATAATTTGGCGGAAATTTCTTCCCCTTGTGTCGATTCTCCTTCTAATCGATAGCCTTCAAATTCTCCATTATTACCATATAAACGAACACTCGCACAAGCATTCATCGTTCCTGATAAATTGTCTTTTGGTTTCCGTGAAATATCTAAACCAATAAAGTAATCAGCAATATCTAAAGGTTCAGCTAATACAAATGGTATATTACCTAATTTTGCTAAAATACCAGGAATAATTTGCCATAATATATATTTGAGTTTTGACAAATCTTTTAAAGTATCTTGATAGACAAATTGACTGGCGATGCGACGATTGAGTAAAATTGAATAAATTTGCTGATAAAAACTGCCCTCCTCTGTATAGTCATCATAGCGGTCTTCTGTGGGTAAAAAGGCTAAGATAATATCTGGTTCTTCTTCTGCTAGTTCATAAATTGCTTGTTTTACTGTTCTTTTTTGATTGGCTTTATTCTGATCAGAGAAGATCAGAGATTTATGATTTATAACTTGAGCTTTAAATCCATATTGATCAAGGAATTCTATAACTTTATCAAGAAAAATTTTTAGTTTTTGATCAGTGAGTTTTAAAGCAGAGATGGTAATAGGAGTATTATAATTTTTATAATTCTCGTGACGTTTATAAACTCCTCCCTGTCGTTTATTGAGTCCTTTGAGAATTTGTCCTTGTACTCCTTTATAACCCTTGCCAAATAGTAGCAAAGTTTCATCAAGTTTGTGTTGAGGAGTCCAAAATAGATTAGGATATTCTTTACTATTAATACATTTATCAGCGATAACAAAACCGTATTGAGAAAGTGTTTTTTTCTTAACAATCTCTTTTCGATAAGTTCCTAAGAGTGCTTGACGTTCCTCATAAGAAATTTTAGCATGACTTAAAAATTCTCCATATTCAACCTCAAATTTATCGGCGGTTTCTGCTGTTACAATCGGTCTAAGTGCGGCCATTGCGTAAGAAAAAGCTTTACCTTGACTCTTAAATTTAACCGAAACCAAAGGTTGACTAGGATTATTTATAAAGGTGTCTTGTAAAGCTTGTCTGCTAGTTGAACCTGTGGCATTTTCTATTAATTCTTCATAATATTCTCCTACTGTTCCAGCTAATTGAACAATAGTTGCAGTGCTTCCTTTATCAATATCTCTCACTTTTAATCCTATTAACAAATTCGGATCTTGTCGAAAAGGATGATTCTCATAAAAATCTTCTAATGTTAAGGAATATTGGTAACTAATGGGACTACGATTTGTTAAAGCAAAAGCAGGATATAACACTCCCTTTAATTCAATTGTTTCTGCCCAAAATCTTACTTCTCTCCTTACCTCAATATTTTGCTTTTCAAAGACAACTTCTGAAGAAAAAGGGCGCTCCTTTGTTAAAATAGAATAAGCTAATTGTGCTAATATTTGAGGAGTCGCAACAGGTTGATGTAGCCATTGAAATGACCAATAAGACCCCCTTAAGTCTTTCACTTCTTTTTGAATATTTTTCAGTGCAGCTTTCCATTCTTGGGGAGTTGGCATTGATTTTCCCAGCTTTCCTAATGCCCAAAATGTCTTATCAAACCATGTTAGAGTAACATCAGGAAATTGACGAGAAAAATGATAACTTAAACGATTGCCAATTTCCCTATCTATTTCTGGGGTTAGACGAAAAGCAGTTAAATTAGGTTCATTAATAGAAAGGGGGAAAATCTCACTTAAATAGGTAGGAGATGAATTCATGCAAATACCTCAAACGTTGCAAATTGACACAGAGACTTAAAAATACAATATTGACAATTGATTCCTGACTTAGCAGGATAAATTTGCTCAAAAGTTTCGGGATTTTGACGATATTGCCAGAGCTGTTGTTGATGTTTTTTAGCAATTTTCGCTAAGTTTCTTTGAATTGAATTCAGTTGACGAATATTGGCTGTGATAGGATCAGACCATTGACAAGATTCTAAATTATAAAAGGAAGCTTTTGCAGGTTGATTGGGATATAAATAACGAACAGCTAATAAATAGACTAAGGCTTGACGACGATCAAAATCTGCTCGACCTGTTTTAAAATCTAAGATATGCAGTGTGCTATCTTCTTCTCGAAATATGCAATCAATCGCTGCAAACAGATTAAAGGGATAGTTATCTTGCCAAATTAATATCGGTTGAGGAAAACCTTCATCCCCTCGTAACAAATGAATGATATTTTTTCCCTGTAAAATGGGTTGATGGTAATAATGTTTGAGAACTTGTAAGACTCTTTGGACAACCTCAGATGATTCCCGCTCTAATTGTAATATATTAGCCACCTTTTTAATACCATCAGAAGATTCTAAAAATTGAGTATTTTGAGAAAATTCATAGACTCCTTGTTGAGCGAGTAAGCCAATACGTTGCCAAGGGGTATCTTTGTCTAAAAGAGCTTTAATTTGAGGATCTTTCTTTTTTGCTTTTGTATAACCCCGTTTACGGTCACAATGCCAGATTTCTTGTCCCATTGGTGCGGAAAATTGCAACCATAGATTGTAACTTGCAAATTGCCATATTTTACTCATTTTTATTACCTCAACAGTTTATTTCGTTAAAATTTCATAGATAGCTTGATTAGCCTTATGAGACTTGGATAGTTGTGTCTGTTTAGCTAATTCAAATGTATGTAAAGCTTTTTGCATTTGCTTGGCCGCTTCTCTGAGTTGGGGATGGCGAGTTGTACGTTCAACTTCCTCTAAAAGAACTGATAAAGGACGACCTAGAGAAAAAGAGAGTTGATTTGGCTGAGAAGTCGCTTTTTTCATTGTTTGATTCTCCTTAACTATTGCTGTACCGTAAAAGTTGAAAAAAAGATTCAACTAATTTTCTTGTACTTGGTCTGGTCTTGAATCAGTTTAGCAAGAGTTGAAAAAAAATTCAAGTTTTAAGTAAAAGTAATTTTTAACTTGACAAAAAAAATCAATATTGATAATATTTATTGATATGCTTTAATAAAGCTAATTAAACATGAGTAAAACCTATAAAAAACAAACAAATAAGGTATTTTACCTAAATTTAGCTTGATAAATTTCAAATTGCTATCTATGGACAATTTATGTTACCCACTAACCCACCAACTAATCAGAGCTTTGGCAAATATATATGGCAAGCTCGTCGTAGTAAACGACTAAATCAGCGAGAATTAGCTAAAAAACTAGGAATAGATGCCACTTATCTTTCTAAATTAGAGAATGACCGTGTTGAGCCTAGTCAAAAAATTATTGATTTATTAGCCCAGTATCTAGAGTTAGATGCAGAGGAATTAACCTATCTTGCTGGTAAAATGCCAGAAGGACTAGAAGAAGTCATTAAGGCAAATTATGAGGTGATGCCTGCTCTATTCCGTCGAGTTGAAAAGAATCCTAGTAGAAATATTCTATCTGATATCAAAGATGAACAAATTGCTCAATTAAATCAAGAAAATTTAGAATTAAAACAGAAAGTCTCTCAGTTAGAACAAGAACTTTTCCAGTATCGATTTTACTCTAAAACTGAAATTGAAATAATAGCTAATGAACTTCTAACTAAAGCCAAAAGAAGTAGAAGGTATCAGAGTATGGGGGACATTCTCGATTTTCTAAACCTTGAGGTTAAATATGATAGGATTGAACCTGATGAGCAAGGTGCTATTATTGGCTATATTTCTTATTGTAATAGAAAAATTATAATTGATCCGAAAGGATCTGAATTCTCTAAAGGCTCTGAAACTTCTACAATTGCTCATGAAATAGGACATTGGGTATTGCACGTAAATTCTGATGTCGTTGACTGTTACCAACAACAATCTAGAGAGACGAAAGTTTATGATACTGAATCTTCTAGTTACCTATGTCGAAGTATTAATGAAAATCTTAATTCCTATAAGCTTAATTACAGACTAGATCATTTAGAATGGCAAGCTCAGTATTTTGCATCATGCTTATTAATGCCTGTTTCTCAGTTAAAAAAAGTTATTAAAGGACGAGATTTAACTAAATGGTCACATCTTTATGCGATCAGTGATGAACTAGATGTAACCATTTCTAATCTTACTTATCGTCTTCAAGATTTAGGATGGATTTACATCCCTAAAAATCATAAGCAAATTTATCAAAGTCAGTTTTGGCTTTGAGTTATACATTTATGAGGGCTTTTTAATGAATTTAATTAAACCTTTTCTATTTTATCCTAAAGATGTTATTGAAACCAAAGCTCATAATATTTTACTAAAAATGGAAGCAGATGGTTTTCAAACAAGATGGTCATTTGAGGCAACTGATGTAGCTGATGCGCTTGAATTAAGAATCGATTGGTATTCTATCCCTCCTGATAATAAAGGAGAAATAGTAGCCAAAATTGAACCTTTAGAACGAAGAATTACGCTTAATGAGTCTCTTCTCGCTTTAAAAGAAAAAAGAGGCTTTCGAGAATCTACAATTGCTCACGAAATTGGACATTGGGTCCTTCACATTAATCAGGATGAAGCAGATGGAATAACTAAACAATTAGAACTTAATTTAAGTATAAAGACTGCTGAAAGGCTTTTTTTATGTAGAAAAAGTGATGATAGAATTTTACGACAACGAATCAATAATCAGCTAGATAAAATGGAATGGCAGGCACAGTATTTTGCAGGATGTTTACTAATGCCAAGGTTTAAACTAGATAAAGCTAGAAAAGGCAGAAATTTAACAAAATGGCCACATCTTTACGCTATGTGTGATGAACTTGGTGTCACTATCTCCAATCTTACCCATCGTCTTCAAGATTTAGGATGGATTTATATTCCTAAAAATTCCAAACAAATTTATAAGGGACAAGGTTAAGGGTTTATACAAAAAATGCTAGGGACGCTTCATGAAACGTCCCCACATCACTTATTTTAAACTAAGAAAGGCTTATAAACCGAATTTACCTCAAACAGATTGTTTTTCCTCGGCCACTGGTGTGGGTTCTTCTTCTTTAAATACAACCCGCAACCAGGGAGGAGCAACAAAAGTCGTTAGGATAACCATCATAATGATAGCTGCTTCAGTGGAATCAGTTAAGGCACCACTCGCTGCCCCAACACCAGCAAAGACTAACCCAACTTCACCCCTGGGAATCATTCCCACACCAATCGCCAACTTATTAATCTCTGGACGATTAAAGAGGGTAAAGCCTGTCACTACCTTACCAAAGATTGCAACTACAATCAGAAAAGCAGCAATAATCAAGCCTTCTCGGTTACTAGGAATAGCAGGGTTTAAAACACTTAAATCCGTTTTTGCGCCCACACAGACAAAGAAAATTGGCACAAAAATATCCGCTACCGGAACAATTTGTTCTTCTAATTCCTTACGCTTTTCTGTTTCGGCAAGGACTAATCCCGCAGCAAATGAGCCTAAAATAGCTTCTAATTGAATAATTTGGGCAATGTAAGCCAGAATAAAAGCAATACTCAGAGAAACTAATAATAATTGTCCTCTGGTCTTCATGCCATTAACCAACTTAACAAAATAAGGACCTAGTAAGCGCCCTAAGAGAATTGTCCCAATCAGAAATGTACCAGCGCTAATAATTAAGATCAAAATATTGGATACTTGTACCTCACCCGTTTTGACCAAACTAGCCACAACCGCCAGTACAATAATTCCTAAAATATCATCAAGAACAGCAGCCCCAATAATAATTTGACCTTCCTGACCACTTAATCGACCAATTTCTGCCAATACCTTAGCAGTAATCCCAATACTGGTCGCCGTCAGTGCAGCGCCAGCAAAAATGGACGGAATTAGAGGTAAATTAAAGAGATAAATTAATCCCACTGTGCCAAGGGCAAAAGGAACAACGACACCCACCACCGCTACAACAGCAGCTTGAGGACCGACACGAATGAGTTCCTTAAGATCAGACTCTAAACCAATTTCAAACAGTAGAATGATCACCCCTAATTCCGAGAGAATGGAAATGACCTCACTTTGAGTTTCAAATACCCCTTCCGCCAAATTAGGAGAGAGTCCAGCACTTAACTCTAAAAACTGCATAATCATTGACTGTTCAGCCGTTGCGCCACTTTCTGGGAAAAGTAGCAGTCTGGCGACAGATACCCCAACCACAACCCCACCGACTAATTCACCGAGTACGGGAGGAAGGTTAAGGCGAAAACAAATTTCACCCCCTAGCTTACTGGCTAAATACACCACCACTAAACTGAGTAAGACACTAACCAGAACAAGGGAACTGGTTTCGGCAGATGCACCAGACTCAGCAGCTAATACAGGGGGAGTTGTCCAAGAGAGGAGAGAATCCAAGACGCTATGATTCAAGTTATTCATCCAAATAGTTACACTAGCCATCGTTTCGGCAAAAATCACTTCTATCTACTTTACAAGCTTCTTTGAATTTTCTCCGATTGTTTTGGCGATAAAAGGAATTGAGTTGTTCAATTGTCAAACACTGAGCGTGTGTAAGACTATATATGTAGTTTTTTGTAAAAGTGTAGTTTATTATAGCTATGGCTACAATAAATCCCAAAAAAGATAATGGACTTCCACCTCGATCATCTACTTAAGCTACTTAATGTTACAGATTCTGGTTGTCAGCAATATGAAGGATTGAGTGACAAGTTATTTTCATTTTTCTTCAGGAGGATAATAGTTGATTATTTTGGGTTTCCTGCCTCAAAAAAATTACTATTTATAAGATGATGAACTAACTTTTTTGAGAGGTAGAAAAACGGTAAAAATTTCACCTTTCTGTGAAGACTTTTGACGCACAATTAATTTGCCACCCAAGGCTTGAAAGAGATTTTTCGTAACATCTAAATTAAGACATAAACTTCCTGTGGCTGGTTGGAATAATAGCAGTTGTCCCAAGGCTTTAAAGGGATTATTAAAATAATCAGAAGGGGAAGAAACTTCTAATTTCAGTTGATTTCCAGCAGTGGAAACTTGAATCTGTACTTGTCCACCAGATGGGATATTACGGGTTACTTTTTCCATTAATCCCCCTAAAATACGATTTAAACGAGAGGGATCACTAACAACTTGGGGTAAGCTAGGGGGAATTTTAATTTCAAGTTTTATATTACGTCTCTCTGCTTGTTTTTGCCAACGAGGGATACTATTGGTAAAAATTTGATCTAAGGAAATTGGCACTAATTGAATGGTCTTTTTCTCTACACAAGGAGTTTCTAATTCTGTGGCATGAAAAATTAATTCCATGCGATCAATTTGTTCGGTACATTCTTGATCAATAACTTCTAAGCATTTTTGCATTTGTTTGGTTAATTTACCCCGTTTTAATAGTAACTGGGTCATGGTGCGAATCGTGGTTAAGGGGGTACGCACTTCATGGGTTAGCGCTTGTAATAATTCGACATCTGGGGTCAAGGTTTCTGAGTGAGAAACTTCTTGAACCATCGATTTAACGGGTGGAGATGTTACTACTGAGGGAAGAGATATTTCTGGTAAATGGTGAAGTAATTGACGACTAAATTCGATCACGAGACGATAATCAGGTTCAGGACAATTAATCTGATTGATCGTATGATCTAAATAGGATAATTGAGGATGGTGGGTTAGTTGTAAGCGAGATCGTAGGAGTTTCCATCCCTTTTCTA
>JBFRWQ010000152.1:0-7323 GCA_051439665.1 Microcystaceae cyanobacterium
ACATGGAAGTATTTTATCTTAGTGCGTAAACTAAAGAACCAGTGGTTATATCTCTTTACCGATGCAGCCGAGTACATACTTTATACCCAAAGGGTGGCCTCTTAGTCTGTCGGAGGGTCGCAACCAAATATTATTATAGTTAAATCTCCCCCCCCTCAACACTCAAAAATCTGGCAGAAAATTTTTTCAAAAAAAAACTTGCCACCCCCCCACCAAGGTATGCTATGATTGATAATTGTCAGTGAAAAGCTGATACAACTTCTTAAGGGGGCGTGGCGGAATGGTAGACGCTACGGACTTAAGAAAATTGAGCCTTAATGGGGAAACCGATTAAGTGTAAGCTCTCAAACTCAGGGAAACCTAAGTCTAGCTTGCTAAGATAGGGCAATCCTGAGCCAAGCCTCAAGAAATTGAGGAAGGTGCAGAGACTCGACGGGAGCTACCCTAACAGATAGCGCTGAGGGTAAAGGGAGAGTCCGATTCTCAAAGCTAATGCAGTAACGAAAGTTACAAGGGAATGAAAATCCGTTGATCATTTAGATCGTGAGAGTTCAAGTCTCTCCGCCCCCATATCAATCATAATCAACCACAGCAGGGATTTCCACTTTCCGTACTGCTTGATGATATACATTTAATATTACATATTTACTCAGTAATTTTTTGGAACACCAGAAAGGTTATGTCTGAAAAATTTTGAGTAAAATAGCATTGTCGAGTATATCACAATGGGGTAAATACCTTAAACAGATGAATCAACTAGAAATATTTAAAACTTCTTTAAAACAACAAAAATCCCATCTTAAAAAACAATATAACATTAAAAAATTAGGCATATTTGGCTCTTATGTTCGAGGAGAACAAAGCTGCGAAAGTGACCTTGATATTCTAGTTGAATTTGATTCAGGATATCGCTTTGGTTTATTAACCTTTTGTCATCTAGAAAACTATCTGAGTGACCTTTTAGGAGTTCAAGTTGATTTAGTCATGAAAGACAGTCTTAAACCGAAAATCAGTCAACAAATCCTTTCAGAAGTGATATATTTATGATTAAAGGATACAGCGAAGACTATTTAAGAGATATAGAAAAAGCTATCAGATTAGCCATTGAATTTACGGACGGGATGGACTTTGATGAATTTTGTCAAGATAAAAAGACAATTTTTGCAGTGACAAGGGCTATCCAAATTATAGGAGAAGCAGTTAAAAAGCTTCCTGATAATCTTAGAGAAAATAACCCTCAAATTCCTTGGCAGGATATTGCTAAAATGAGAGATAAAGTCACTCATCAATATTTTGCCGTTAAACTAGATATTATCTGGGATACTGTTAAAGAAGATTTACCTTTTTTAAAATCCTTAATGGCTTCTTTATTAGCAGATTCTACTGAATTAGAAGAAAATGAACCAGATACCGACCATGAATAAATTCACTGTCTAATATAAGAAGTGAGTTAAAAAAGATTAAGAGTTGAATTTGGGTTAGCGCTTTATTGATTGCGAAAAGGATACCATAATTGACCCCAATAATCGGACGGAATGGGCTTTTCTAAACCATAGTCTTGAGGATATTGATCTTTCGGAAAATATAAAGTCCCAAATAAACGATCAAAAATAAGGGTATGGGGCGCAAAATTACTATCATAAGCTTGAGAATCGGTACAGTGATGCCAATGATGAAATTCTGGTGTAGCAATAAGCCATTTTAACCAACCAATATTAACACGAATATTAGAATGATTTAAAAAGCCATGAAGTCCAAGAAAGACGATATAGGCAAAAAGCACATTTTCTGAGAAACCAAGACATAAAACGGGAATAAACTGTACACAATCCCCTAAAATCTTATCAATCGGATGTAATCTTACATTGGCTAACCAGTCCATCGGCCTTGCACTATGATGAATCTGATGAAATTGCCATAACCAAGGGACTTGATGAAGCGTTCGATGAATTAGATAGGCAAAAAAATCAGAGATAATGATAATTTCTATAAATTGTAGCCAAAAAGGTTGGGATTGAATCGTATTCACCCAGAGAAGACTGATATTTGCTCTTAAGATCAGCGCTGCCACTGCTACACTAAAGCTTTCGGTCACAACACCTATACAGCATCCTAAGATATAGTAAAGAGTATCTGTAGTTAAGCCTGAGCGCACTAAAGGTTGTTTATGGTAAGAAAAAAAGTATTCAAGGGGAACAAAGAGTAAAGCAAGCCCAAAGAAGCCAATAAAGATTTGTTGTCCAAGGTCGATTGACATAGATAGATTAGTGTATGGTGTTTTTATCTATTCTAAAGGATAGAGATTTGAGCGAGATGGTTATGTAACAAGAAAAATATTGGTGTATTTATATTTTTGACAGTTCCTCTATGTTGTTTGGTTATATCCTGACCATTTGCTTTATCCTAAAAAAGATTAGTAAACAGTTGATGGTCGTATATATTGTATAGAAATATTTTTTGTTATAAAACTCCTCAGTGGAACTCACATAAGTGGTACAGGCATCTTGCCTGTCACTCTCTGATGAATTATTATTGTCTGAAACTATGAACTGTTCTAACTAGATGTATTGAAAAACTTAATTATATGGCCTTAATCATTGCAGGTGAAAGAAGTGGTGTGGGGAAAACAACCCTTACTCTAGCCTTACTTTCCTATTTAACTCAAAAAAACAATAAGGTTCAATCTTTTAAAGTTGGACCCGACTATATAGATCCCTTGTTTCATACTGCTATTACTGGTTATCCTTGCCGTAACCTAGACCCGATTTTAACCTCAGAAACCTACATTCAAGACTGTTTTAATCGTCATTGTCAAGGGAAAGATTTTGCCATTGTAGAAGGAGTAATGGGGTTATTTGATGGGGTTAGTTTTCCCGATTCAAAAGATAAGATCCTGACCAATTATGCCAGTACTGCCCATATTGCCCGTCTTTTAAACCTAAATATTGCCCTAGTGATCGATTGTAGCCGTTTATCTGGTTCAGTGGCTGCGATCGCTCAAGGTTATCGCTCCTTTGATCCTCATTTAACCATTGCTGGGGTGATTTTAAATCGGGTGGGTAGCGATCGCCATCTAGAATTACTCACTGATGCCTTAAATTCTATTGCTATGCCCATTTTAGGGGTCTTTCGTCGTCAAGATTCCTTGACACTTCCTGAGCGTCATTTGGGCTTAGTCCCCACTGATGAACTGCCTAAATTATCACAATTTTTGGAACAATTAGCATCTATCGCTCACACTGCCTTTAATTGGGATTTAATTTTCCCCTTATTGACTCCTGACTCCCATTCTTATTCTGATGTTGCTCTATCTCAACTGCCTAATGTGAAAATTGCGATCGCTAAAGATGCTGCTTTTAATTTCTACTATGGTGATAAATTAGATATATTGCAGCAATTAGGAGCAGAATTAAGATTGTTCAGTCCCTTAAGGGATAAAGCCTTACCTAAAGACTGTCAAGGCATTATTTTAGGGGGAGGCTTTCCTGAAATCTTTGCAGGAGAGTTAAGCGAGAATAGAAGGATGATTAGGTCAATAAAACAGGCAATTGAAAATAGAATGCCTATTTATGCTGAATGTGGGGGGTTAATGTATCTGAGTGAGGCAATTATTGATTTTAACGGAGAGTCATACCCGATGGTGGGTGCATTGCCCACAACTGCAAAAATGGGAAATAAATTGAGATTAGGCTATAGAAAAACGATAGATATTCAAGATAATTGGTTATTGTCTCAGGGAAACTCCCTCTGGGGACATGAATTTCACCGTTCTTACTTAACTAACCCTTCCCCTTCTCCCCTATTAACTCTACAAAGTCTATCAGCGAAACAGCCTAAAACCTTTGACGGTTGGTCATTCCAGCATTGTTATGCCGCCTATCTTCATTTACATTGGGGCAGTCAAATAGCGATCGCTCAGAATTTTTTACAAGCTGCTCTTGATTTTCCCAAAAACCTGCGTTAAGCTGTCGTTAATAACTCATAGTAGTTAGATCATTTAGAAAATCCAGGAGGTGATGCCCATGAGTGATAGTAGTAAAAGCATGGGTCTCCTGATCGATAATAGCCGGCTGTGTGCCGGGGCTGTTCGCTAGAAGTAAGCTTTGTCATGGACAAAACTTGCTACTGCGTTCCATCCGGCAGTCAGGTTTCGATCAGTGAAGACCCGACTAGACCGCTCCCACATATAGTGACTTAATTAATTAAGCGCTACGGTGGGAGCGGATAGTTTTTGGGGGATATAGGGAACAGAATCTATGGAGATAAATCAAGAGGTAATCCACAACAAGCCTGAAAAAAAAATTATCTATCTCACATTTTTATTTTGCTGTGTATAATGGAATGAGGAAAAAGGCTACCCTATCGTAGTCAAACCCTTATATGGTGTGAGGAAACGTACAAAAATGAAAAACTTATTAAGTAAGTCCTTGCTGGCTAGTCCAGCATTACTAGGGATTGCTTTAGCCCTAGCTCCCTCTGCAAGCGCTGCTGAAGGGTTAACCAAAATTGAAGCTCCCGTATTTGATGCCAGTACACTAGAAATTGCTCAAAGTCAATCTGACGACGCTCAGATGCTCAATCAGATTGAGAGCTATGGTACAGAAAGGCAAGGTCAAAATATTGAACAGGTAACCAGTGTCAACGAACTCCGTGACGTAGAACCCACTGCATGGGCGTATGAAGCGCTACGCAGCTTGGTAGAGCGCTATGGTTGTATTGTTGGTTATCCTGACCGTACCTTCCGAGGAAACCGTGCCTTAACCCGTTGGGAATTTGCTGCTGGTTTAAACGCTTGTATGAACGTGATGGAGCGTTTAATCCAAGAGAATGTAGCAGTTCTCCAGGAAGATATTGATAAATTAAAGCGGTTAATGGAAGAATTCCAAGCTGAATTAGCTGCTTTAGGCGCACGGATTGACAACCTTGAAGGTCGGGTTGCTTTCATAGAAGACCACCAATTCTCTACCACCACCAAATTAGCTGGGGAAGTGATCTTTGGTGCAACGGGTGCATTTGGCTCAGGAAATAACAACCAGTTTGTCTTCCAAGATCGGGTTCGTTTAAACTTCAACACCAGTTTTACGGGACAAGATCGTTTAGTCACTCGTTTAGCGGCAGGTAGCGCTGTTCCTTTCCAAACAGCCGTTAATGAATCTCCTGTTACCTACTTTGGTAGTAATCCTCCCGACAACAACCAAAACATCGGTTACAATGGTGTTATACAAGACAGTACTCTTGCCCTTCCTGCTACTTTACAAACTTGGCAGAACACCCAAACAGGGAACGATGTCTTCATCGACTGGTTAGCTTACTACACCCCCATCACTCTTGGTGAAAACCTCAGATTACAAACCTACTTTGCTGGTTTTGGTGGTTTGTGGGATGACTTCACCCCAACCTTAAACCCCTACTTTGAGGACTATGACGGTGGTAATGGTGCATTAAGTACCTTTGCTCAACGTAATCCCATCTACCGTATTGGTGGTGGTGGTGGGGCTGGTCTTAGCCTCCAATTAGGATTCTTAGAGAATATTCTCGGTCCTTCTTCCTTGACAATGGGTTATTTATCAGGAACTGCTAATGATCCCAGTGAAGGCGCAGGTTTATTCAACGGGAACTATGGTGCATTAGGTCAACTTAACACCAATCTCTTTGACATCATCAATATTGGCTTAACCTACGTCCACGCTTATCACAATAACGATAGTCCTATCTTCGGCTCAGGTGCTACAAGCGGTGGTGGTTTAGTTGGTACGACAGCAGCTAACTTATCTGCTTCAGAACTCTCTGGAGTCTTCAATGCCAACAATGTTGCTTTCGACGAACCTGGTGTTCCTGATGGTGCTTTTAATAGTGGTGTTGAACCGATTGATACTTTCACTAATAGCTTAGGCGGAAAAGTAACCAATAGTTACGGTGTCAACGTTGCTTTTAACCTATTTGGTGCTGCTAGTTTCAGCGCTTATGGTTCTTACACCGATGTTCGCATGCTCAACGTAGGAGATGGTGACATCTGGACTTATGGTGGTGGTATTGCAGTACCTGACCTCTTCAAAGAAGGAAGTGTCTTAGGTATCTTTGCTGGTGCGCAACCTTACTTCGGTGGTTATAACCTCTCTGGTGCATTAGGACAAACCACTGCACTGAGTCGTTCTATTCCCATTCACGTTGAATTGTTCTACAAATACCAAGTTACCGACAACATTTCTTTAACTCCTGGTGTGATCTGGATTTCTGCACCTGATCAGTTCTTCAGCACTAATGATGAAGTGATTGGTACACTTCGTGGTACTTTCAACTTCTAAACTGAGTTAATTCTCAATGACATTTTTGGCTCTACCTTAAAGGTAGGGCTTTAATTTTTTTCCCACACTTACGCTATTTTTAGTTATAATGGTGAGAGTGCGAAATTAAGGCTCGGTAGCTCAGTCGGTTAGAGCAGGGGACTCATAAGCCCAAGGTCGGCAGTTCAAATCTGCCTCGAGCCATTTAAAAGTAGATTAGTCCAAGCTATTATGTATCAAGGGATTCAAGCAATCAGATGGTTTCTCAAGCCAGAAAGATTGTTAAGTATTATTGCCGTTGACTACCATCTTTGACTATCAAATGACTATCATTCAGTTATGAGCTTGTTAGAGCTTAGGTCTGGCCATTAAGTAGGGATATAGCGTAATATATAGGGGTAAATAGGAAGGAAACGGACATCATGTATTTAACCCCTAAGCAAGTACCAGAAAAATTTGGCTACCAACCTAAAACATGATCAAGATGGGCAGATGATGGCTTGATAGAATATACAACAAGTCCAGGAGGACACAGACGCTATTTACTGTCATCCAAGCGAAAAAGCGTAGTAAAATAGACAAAGAGACAACAACCTAACAAGCCATGCAACGTAAAAAGATCAACGCCGAAACTCATTACGCAGTTACCCGAATTGGTTACTGTATCGGTGGTGATGTGGAAAAAGCACGAATTATGGCGAAACGGTCTGGTATATTACGCTCAGATATTTGGAATAAATACGGTAGTCTTCAAGCTTGGGGAATCTCTCATCAAAAGCTTTATAAAGAGTTTCAAAAAACCAATCCCCCATCAATGTACCAACTGCCTCAAAAGCAATGGCAAAAGACGTTTGAGAGAGTAATTAACGACATAAACGCTTGTCAACAAGCAGCTAAAGCTATTGTGATTAGAAAAATTTATCGTCATTTCAAGCCAGAGAAAGATAAGACGGGAAAAGAAATTCCATCTACTTCTTTTCGGACTGAGTTAATTAAAAGTTTAAAGACAACCCAATGGATGGAATATCCCTTACTGCAT
>JBFRWQ010000153.1:0-18372 GCA_051439665.1 Microcystaceae cyanobacterium
ATTGTGAGAAGATATCGAATGCACAACCCGTTTCTGTTGAGATTCAACCCTATCAAAGAATCCCACAAAATCAATCATAAGCAGCAAATCACGAGTAATTTGTTGGGTTTCGTGCCTCAAACCGACCTACAAGCGATCGCACTAGAATTAATAACAAGGGTTTTCATTCTTCATTTTTCATTCTGCGTTCAGCTATAGTCATACACTTGTTAACCTTTCTACTTTTAATTGCCGTAATCTCAGCACATAATTAGGTGGGTTTTCATCTTGATTAGAGCATACATAGACTTCTCTAGAAATCAGGCATTTAAGCCTGAACTACTATCTTTACAATAACCCTCGATAACGAATAAAGATTAAAATCGCTGCCCAAGATCCCAAAGCCACTTTAACTGCGACTAAAATATTAAGGATGGGCAAAAATCCGCCACTGATCAATTCTCCTGCTTCGCCATGAGGTAATTCAAGCCCAATTAAGGTTAATACAGCTAGGACA
Organism: Microcystaceae cyanobacterium; assembly: GCA_051439665.1. Taxonomy (GTDB): domain Bacteria; phylum Cyanobacteriota; class Cyanobacteriia; order Cyanobacteriales; family Microcystaceae; genus JBGTGT01. The sequence continues at coordinate 497 of JBFRWQ010000153.1, forward strand.
ATAAACAGTAAAACCGATAACTTTTCCCAAGTTGCTGCTTGCCATTTATGATAAAGCTCTTGCATTTCTTCAGGAGAAACAGTGAGCGTTATTAAGCCAATGGCTGTTCCACCCGCTACACCAGCAGCAAAGCCACCCCCAGGGCTTAAATGTCCTCTAATTCCTAATTCAATACTGACTAAAGCAGAAAGGGTTGCCCCTAAACGAGCTAAGATAATGGAAGGTCTATCTGTTAATTGATAGACTTTTTGAAAGGGCTTTTCATTGGATAAAAGAAATTTAGCCCCCAAAATAGCGATCGAAAAAACAACTACCTCAAAAATCGTGTCATACACACGATTACGAAATATAATCCCTGAGACTGCGTTTGTTACCCCACTATCTTGTACAATAGCCTGCACTGCATCAATAGAAGGTGCATCAACTACAGTATAGGGCAATACTAAGATTTTGATTAAAAGGGCGACACCTGCGCCTAAATATAGCCATTTCATAGATTTGATACTCCTAAGTCTTAATCCATCGAATTTTTATAAACTAATTGGGTTGTTGTATCCTCCCATTCTCGTTCAATCAGATCGTAGAGTCGTTTAATACGAATGGTAATCTGACCGGGCTTTAATAAACAGAGGCCGTGGACTTCTTGGTTAGAAAAGGCTTCTTCTAAGGATTTAAGATTACTATAGGGGATAAATTCTAAACGAAGATAATGTTTATTTAATATTTGGCTAATTTTCTCCATTAATTGCTTGAAGTCTCCATCTATGTCGGTTAAATTTTCTTCTAAAATAGCGACACGCATCACCATTGAGGAACGAACAGCGATCGCATACAGGGTAATCGCTAATAATGTCCCCACTAAGGCTTCTGTTAAGGCCACATCAGCAGCCCCTAGAATTGCTTCGCATAAAGCAGCTAAGGCACCTAATACGCCCCTAATCACTAAAGCATGGAAGGGATTGGCTTGCATTAACAGCATTCCCGACGCAAGCGGTAATAGGGCAATAATCACAATTAGATAAGAATCATTCATCCTCTCCTCCTTGGGTGGAACAATAGGCAAATACATATCCTAACATAGTATTCCATAGGGCGAGGCAAATAATAGCTAATAGTAACAATGGCCATTCACGAGGAATTTTCATTAATAAGCCGACGATGATACTCATTGATCCCAAAGTATCAGCCACCGATAGAGTATGGAGTTTAAACAAAACGGAACGATGACCAACGAGGGGAAATGTTCCCCAAAACCAGAAAATAATCCCTAAAATAATTAAAAAATAGCCTAAGACATTAATAATCGAATCTACCATTTAACCTCAGTGTATTCTTGTAAAACTTGTTTATATACTTTAACCGTTTGTTGGGCTAATTGAAACCAGTTAAAACGAACTTTCAAGGATTGGTACGCATTATCTACTAACCATTGGACATAATCAGGATGTTTGAGAATTTCCAAAATTCCCCACCCGAAAGCGTCAGGATTATTACTTTGGGCGACAATTCCCGTGATTGTATGCTGCACCACCTCTGGCAGTCCTCCTGTATCTGAAACTACCACAGGCACTCTGGCCGCAAAACTTTCCAAAGCCACAATACCAAAAGGTTCATAAAGACTGGGAAAAACAGCACAATCAGCGACAGTTTGGAATTTATTGAGATTTTCATCGGACATAAACCCAGTAAAGTAACATTTATGCCAAATTCCCAAGTTCCAGGCTTGTCGTTTGAGATGATCGGTGTTTCCTCCACCAATGATGACAAATTTGGTATTCCCTCCCATCTCCCAGATCACTTTGGGGGCTGCATTTAATAATACATGAATTCCTTTTTCATGAGACATTCGACCGACATAATAGACAATTTTCTCGTCATCTTCTGCGAAATTGCGGCGAAAGCCTAAATAGTCAAAGGTTTGATCCTGACTTTTTTTCTCTGGCCGAATACCATTGTAGATGACATCCATTTTATCCCAAGGAGTATGGAAGGCTCGTTGCAATTCTTGGCGCATATAGTGGCTACAGACAATCACTCGCCACGCATTATAGATTAATGTCCCTTCTTTTGAGGCAATATAGCGATGGGTTGGCGTATGTAGCCCATTGTAGCGCCCGAATTCTGTCGCATGAATGGTAGCAACGAGGGGAATTTTAAAGTGATGTTTTAGGGCGATCGCTGCATCTCCCACTAACCAGTCATGGGCATGAATCAGGTCAAAATCACCCTCTTTTTCCAGTAATTTTCCGCCATATTCCCCCATTTTCTCGTTCATATTGCCAATCCAATCAAAAAAGTTTTGGCCGTGAGGAACGGGGATACGATAGATATGAATTCCTTCTACCCTTTCGTAAGGAGGAGCTTTACCAAAAGCTAGGGTAATTAAATGAATTTCATGCCCTAATTTAACGATTTCTGGGTATAATTCTGCAACATGACGAGCAATTCCCCCAACAATCCGAGGTGGAAACTCCCAACTCAACACCAATATTTTCATGGGTTTAACCCCTCTCATTTGTCACCAATGTAGAAAATCCGCAATACCGATCAATTATAGCTAAACGCAGAATGAAGAATGAAGAATGAAGAATGATCTTCCCTACTAGGTGATTTCCAAGAAAGACTATACCAACCGACTTGCCTCTCATCAAAACATCTTTAGTTCTTTGTCGGTATAATTATTGCTGGAAATCACCCGATGAAAGGGATTGAGCTTTTTTGATTTCCTAACCTAAATGCGTAGAGCTATATAATGCCAAGTGCGATGACTAATCAGTCTCTTGATGGCCTTAAAATGAGAGATGAACTGTTAAAGTAGGTAAAACGTGGGATTTTCATTTCAAGCGATCGCTAATTGTTCCCATACCCAGGCAAGGGTGGGCTGTTTCCAAACCCCTCACGGAATGGTGGAAACTCCCAAATTTATGCCTGTTGGTACGTTAGCCACGGTAAAAGGGCTAACTCCTGCCCAATTAGAGGAAACAGGGGCGCAAATGATTCTCGCTAATACCTATCATCTCCATTTACAACCTGGTGAAGATATTATAGAAAAAGCAGGGGGCTTACATGACTTTATGGCTTGGAAACAGCCGATTTTAACAGATTCAGGGGGATTTCAAGTTTTTAGCCTCAGCGAACTGCGCCAGATTCAAGAATTAGGTGTCACCTTTCGTTCCCCTAGAGATGGACGGATCATTGAAATGACACCAGAAAAGTCGATTCAGATTCAAAATGCTTTGGGAGCAGATGTTATCATGGCGTTTGATGAATGTCCTCCTGCTCAATCTAGTAGAGAAGCGGTTACGATGGCAACGGATCGAACCTATCGCTGGTTAGAAAGGTGTATTACAGCCCATCAGCGCCCCCATGATCAAGCGCTATTTGGTATTGTGCAGGGGGGAATTTATGAAGATTTACGGCAAAAAGCAGCCAATGAGTTAGTAAAATTAGACTTAACTGGCTATGCCATTGGGGGAGTTAGTGTAGGAGAAGATCCTGAATTAATTCACCAAATTGTGCGCTTTACCACCCCTCTATTACCTGCCAACAAACCCCGTTACTTAATGGGAGTGGGAACCTATAGAGAGATAGTTATTGCGATCGCTTCTGGGATGGATCTCTTTGATTGTGTGATTCCTACCCGTTTTGGACGACATGGGACAGCAATGGTCAATGGTGAGCGACTTAACCTCAAAAATGCCCGATTTAAAGAAGATTTTACCCCTTTAGATCCAGACTGTTCCTGTTATACCTGTCGTAATTTTACCCGTAGTTATCTCAATCATTTAGTAAAATCAGGGGAAATGTTAGGTTATATTCTGCTATCTCTCCATAATGTCCATGAATTAGTTCATTTTACCCAACGAATTCGTCAAGCCATTTTAAGCGATCGCTTCCTGACAGAATTTGGTCATTGGTTAGAGGATGATTCTAGGGTAACGCCTGCATAGTTCGCTTCAAGGCGCTCCCATTCTAACTCACTTAAACTATCAATCGCCCAATTAGCAAACCGTTGCATAAAATGGAGGGGATAGGTATTGGCTACCCCAACCACCTGCATTCCCGCCGCTTTAGCTGCTTTAATCCCCGCCGGTGTATCTTCGATCACAAGACAGTTAGAGGGCTCAAGCTGTAGATTCAAATCGAGTCGATTAAAGCGCTCAACGGCTAAGAGATAGCCATCAGGACGAGGTTTACCCATTGTTACCTCATCTCCTGCCACAATCACCTCAAAATAACGGGCAATATTACCTCTATTTAAGACTAACTCTACTTCTGAGCGTAATGCTCCACTCACTAACCCGATTTTTAGATCTTTTAAACTGACTTTTTCTAAAAAAGTAGCCACACCATCATAAATTGGCAATTTATTTAAGGTTTCTAGTTTTTTTAAATAAGCTTGTCCCTTTTTTTCGATCAACTGATCAATATATTCATCTGTTGCTACTCGACCTCGATTTGCTAAAATATCCTGTAAACAATTGCGATCGCTTCTTCCTAAGCAAAATTGATTAAATTCTGCACCAGACGGCCTTAAATTTTCGCCTAAGAGGAGTTCATCGATTAATTCTTGATGAATGGCTTCATCATTGATAATGACACCGTTAAAGTCTAACAGAATGGCTTTTAACATGAGAATTTAAAAATGATCGATAAATTAAGCTTTCCAGAGGATTAAGAAGCAGATCAGCGCTCACCTCTCTTGCTGATCTCAGGTAAGATTTGTTGCTATAGTGAGAGTATCGTTAAGTTTTGTTAACAACCTTGAAAACCACTCTAGATCCTCATCCTTCAACTTCCCCTATTCTACGACCCCAATGGCATTCCCTAGATCTGATCTGGCAAGGGAGTGAAAAAACAGTACAAACTGGGCTTCCTCACAGTCAACTCTCTCCACCGTGGCAAATCCTACTCCTGGGTGATGGCTCTCCCACTCGTCACTTACGATTATTAACAAATGAAAAAACAGAAGTAGATGTGATCGAAATGTCTCCTATTGGTAACAGTAAGGATGGCGCACCCTCCGACATCGAGGCCATTGAATGTCCCCGTTTACGGCGCCAGGTTTGGTTAAGAACAGCTTCTGGCCAACGACTAGCCTATGCTGTATCCTGGTGGGATGCTGATCATGTGGATGAATATCTACAGAATCGCTCTCTTCCCATCTGGGAAAGCTTATCACGCCTACATACAGAACTCTATCGGGATATTCAAGGCATTTACTATGGTCATTCTCCTGTTTTAGCAGAAGCCTTTGCTGAGGAAGGCCCCTTTTGGGGAAGACATTATTTATTCTGGCATGACAAAAAACCTTTAACCTTAATTTATGAAGTTTTTTCTCCCTATTTGCGTAAGTATTTAGGAGAAATGAGTTTAGAAAGTCAAGTGTAAGTAAACAGGTAAAACAATGGCTAATCAACCACGAGAAAAATGGGATTTCCGACGCTTTTGGGACACTTTAAATTATTTTGATATTCTTCCCTTTTGGGGATGTATTAAAAACCTATTAGGATTTCAGCCAAAGTCGCAAACTTTACCAACAAAAAAAACAATGAAAACTATCTTAGTAATTGGTGCAACTGGAGGCGTAGGGAAGCGAGTCGTTAGTCGCTTATTAGACAAAAATTACGCTGTTCGTGCCTTAGTTCGAGATGCCAAACGAGGCAAAGAAATGTTAGGAGACAAGGTAGAATTATTTGAGGGAGATGTCACCATTGCCCAGACATTAACCCCTAAATTAATGGAGAATGTCACGGCGGTTATTTCTGGATTAGGGGTAAAAGTTCAACCCGTTGAGGGAGATACACCACAACGAGAAAAATACTATCAAGGGATCAAATTTTATATGCCTGAAGTGGTAGATAGTCCCGAAAAAGTAGAATATGAAGGGAACAAAAATGTGATTAATATTGTGCAGAAATATCTGAAAGCAGATGAGGAAATACTCTTTGATTTTACGAACCCGAATGCAGATATTAAGAGTCTCTGGGGAGTGGTAGATGATGTGGTAATGGGTGGTGTAAGTGAGAGTCAAATTCTGTTAGGTAATGGTAAAGCTGTTTTTAGTGGTAATGTTTCTATTGCCAATAATGGAGGATTTGCTTCAGTCAGGACTAAAAATATTACGCCTCCTTTGGATTTATCTGATTATAAAGGAATTAGTTTACGGGTTAAAGGAGATGGCAAGCGCTATAAATTTATTATCCGTTGTGAAGGAAAATGGGATGGTGTTGGTTATTGTTATTCTTTTGATACCTTTAACAATATTTGGCAAACCATTGATATTCCTTTTGACAAGCTGATTCCTGTTTTCCGGGCGAAAACTGTGCCAGAGATGGGTGATTTTGATACCAGTAAGGTCTATTCCATGCAATTAATGCACAGTAAATTTGAGTATAATGGTGACTTGAATCCTCGTTTCTCTCCTGGCTTATTTACCTTAGAGTTAGAGTCGATTAAAGCTTATGGTGGAAAAACAATAACCCCTCAATTTATTATGGTAGGATCTGCTGGTGTAACTCGTCCTGGTCGTCCTAATTTGAACCTAGATGAAGAACCCCCTGCTGTACGCTTAAATGAGCAGTTAGGAGGAATTCTAACTTGGAAATTGCGAGGGGAAGAAGTGGTCAGAAATAGCGACTTAACCTATACTGTTATTCGTCCTTGTGCATTAACAGAAAAGCCAGATGAGTATGCTCTAGAGTTTGATCAAGGTGATAATATAAAAGGTCAAGTTAGCCGAGATGCGATCGCTGATCTATGTGTTCAATGTTTAGCGCTTCCTGAAGCGATCAATAAAACGTTTGAAGTTAGACAAACTGATGAGAAAGCGAGTGGGAATAATTATAAATCTTTGTTGTCTGATTTAGTGAGTGATCAGTAGCATGATTAGATAATTTGATGGGCGAAGCCTATCCTACTTTAACTGATGATTTGATGGGCAAAGTCCATCCTACCTAAGATAACTGAAATGACCATTGCTTCTAATTTTTCTCCTAGTAAAAAATCTTCTCGTGAAAATGATTGGCGACTTATCCTAAAGCTTATTCCTTATGCTCGTCGCAATCAAAAAATTCTGCTCCTTTCTATCCTTTTACTCTTCCCTCTTTCCTTTGCTGGAGCGATTCAACCTCTTATTATTGGACAGGCAATTTCTTTGTTGCGCCAAGAATCTGGTTGGTCTTTTTTAGCAAATCTTCCCCTTTCTCAAGGAATAAACTTGCTGATTGTTAGTTTATTAGCAACGATTATTATTCGTCTTATTTTCTTATCTACTCAAGGCTTTTTAGTCCAGAAAGTCGGTCAAGAAATTACGGCAGATATTCGGGATGATTTATTTGTTCATGTTACCTCATTGGATTCTAACTTTTTTAATAAAACCCCAGTGGGAAAATTAGTAACCCGTATCACCAATGATGTAGAAGCATTAGGGGATGTTTTCGCCAGTGGTGCGATTGGTGTGGTTAGCGATTTTATGTATATTTTAGTCATTGTTTTCACTATTTTCTTATTACAGTGGCAATTGGCCTTAATGTTAGTATTCATGTTAATTCCTGTAGCAGCTTTAATTGTCTATTTTCAACAACAATATCGTTTAGCTAATTATCAGGTAAGAGAAGAACTCTCTAAATTAAACTCAATGTTGCAAGAAAATGTGGTGGGAATTAATATCGTACAGTTATTCCGTCGTGAGCAATATAACTCTAAATTATTCCGTGACGTTAATCAACAATACCGTAAACAAGTCGATAAAACGATCTTTCATGATTCGGCTGTTTCTGCCACATTGGAATGGATTAGTTTAGTTGCGATCGCAGGTGTATTATGGTTAGGTGGATTGTTTGTTATTCAAGATACGATAACCTTTGGAACTTTATCTGCTTTTGTACTATATGCACAACGACTATTTAACCCATTACGTCAATTTGCCGATAAGTTTACTATGTTTCAAGCGGGATTTACGGCAATTGAACGGATCAATGAACTATTAAGAGAACCAATCGTTATTCAAGATCGGGAAGTAACTTTTTCTCCCATCACTAATCAGACACAAGATAATCAAGTAGGGGAAATCTGCTTTGAAAATGTTTGCTTTGGTTATAAACCCGATGAGTATGTTATTAAAAATTTAAACTTTACTATTAAATCAGGTGAAAAAGTGGCTTTAGTCGGTCCAACTGGAGCAGGGAAAAGTTCGATTATTCGCTTACTCTGTCGGTTATATGAACCCAATGAAGGCAGAATTTTAATTGATGGAAGTGATCTTCGTGATAGGTCCCAAACCGAACTCCGTCGTCATATTGGAGTTATTTTACAAGAAAGTTTTCTCTTTGCAGGTGATGTTAAACGCAATATTACATTAGGGGAAGAATATACATTAGAAGAGATTAAACAAGCAGCTAAACTGACGAAGATTGATCAGTTTATCGAAGAACTTCCCCAAGGATATGATACGATTTTACGGGAACGAGGGGCTAACTTATCAGGGGGACAAAAGCAATTATTAGCCTTTGCTAGAGTTGCTATTCGTAATCCTCATATTTTGGTTTTAGATGAAGCAACGGCTAGTTTAGATGTGAAAACTGAAGCGATGATTCAAGAGGCTTTAAATCAGTTATTGATTGAGCGAACAGCAATTATTATTGCTCACCGTTTATCTACTATTAGGGATGTTGATCGCATTTTTGTGTTAAAAAGGGGTGAGTTGATCGAGTCAGGGAGTCACGAAACATTATTAGAGAAGGGTGGATTATATGCTAGTTTGTATCAGTTGCAATCTCTTAGTCAAGCTTAGTGATTTGATGGGCAAAGCCCATCCTACCTAGTTCTTAATCAAGCTTAGTGATTTGATGGGCAAAGCCCATCCTACCCACTAGAATTTAATTGTTGTACTCCAGAACAGTCAATTTGCTGAATCAATTGTTGAACAGTTTGTTGTGAAATTGGCTCAACCCAACAGGGTGCAATCTCGACTAGGGGAACTAAAACAAATGCTCGTTCATTCATACGAGGATGGGGAATAATTAAATCTGGTGTCTCTAAGACTAAATCCTTGTACAATAATAAGTCTAAATCTAGAGTTCTTGGTCCCCATTTTTGACGACGGACTCGATGAAATTGCTTTTCAATATCTAGTAATGTACTCATTAATTGATGAGGAGACAGAGACACGGTTAACAAAGCACATCCGTTTAAGTAGTCTGGTTGAGGCGGTCCAACTGCTTTGGTTTGATACCAACTAGAATGGGCGTTAACTGTAATATGAGGGTTTTGATCTAGCAAAATTAGAGATTTTTCTAAATTTTGGCGTGAATCTCCTAAATTACTACCTAATGCGATCGCACAAGAAACTGAGGTCATATTTATTTAAGGCTTGCTGACAAACTCGAAACTTCTGATTTATCAAGGTTTTGCGATGTTTCCTAGACCCAAAAATTCAAAAAAGGGTAATGTAACATCTCGAAATCCCTGCACGTTTTACCTTTTTAGATTATCATAATCTTCCTCTCCTGACCCCTACCCAAATACTTTTTCAGCAAACCTTATTCTATTCATTCCTCACTTAGCTATCAATGTTGTTTATTGTGTTAATAGCTTGACTTTCTTGATCTTAGTGAATAGTATAAGGTTAAAGGAGATGTCACAAACCATATTTTCTTACTATGGAGACTAAATCAAAATGAGTACTAAGAGTAACATAAAAAAAGGAACTAAATCACACACAAACAAATTTAATAAAAATTCGACTGTTAACTTTTTAACAAACAATCATATCTTTATTCTCGGAATGCACAGAAGCGGTACGTCCTGTTTAACTGGCATACTAGAAGAAAATGGGCTTTATCTAGGAGAAACTGCACCAAAGCATAAATACAATAAAAAAGGAGATCAAGAAAACATCATAGCTATGGAGATTAATGAGTGCCTACTTACCCAAAATAATAGTTCTTGGTATTCGCCCAAAGAGATTGAAGAGAGATATATACCGTTTGAAATCAAGTTAAAAATCTTGAAACTTAAGGCTAAAATGCTGGTTAAAAGTCGTTTAAATGGTCATAATTGGTGGGGTATAAAAGATCCTAGAAGCCTTTTTTGTTTATCCGCTTGGATTAATTCCCAGACAACTCTTATTGGTACTTTTCGCCATCCCTATAAGGTAGCAAGTTCCCTGAAAAGAAGAGGAGGAGAATATAATGAAGTCTGTGGCAAATTTGAGATTGCAGACTTATATAAACTATGGTTTACATATAATAGTAAAATGATTGAACTTTATCGAGAAAGACCTTTTACTCTGCTTAATTTTGATTGGGACTCTTCAGTTTATAAAGATACAATCAGCTATTTTTTACAGAAAATAGGGATGATAGAAACTCAAATGAAGTCAGAGTTTTTTGATGAATCTCTAGTGAATGAAAAAGAGACTAAAGAAATTGAAGATGTTAGACACAGAAAGCTGTACGAAGATCTACAAAAAATTTCTGAAATAGAAAGGGAGAAACTGGCAGCTAGTTTCAATATTTAAACTTAAATAACACACAACTTTTAAAATATTACGAACAGTATTTTGGGCTTAATTTATTATGATTAACATCTACCAGATTTATTACAAAGAGGGGCAGAAAAGCAACCTTTTACCAATAGCAAAACCCTTTTTCAATACAGATCTCACTCCATTTTTTGAGAATGAGATAATCCGAGATTTTTACAATGATAACAAGATTACGGGAGAGTACTTCGGAATCTTGTCTTGGAAATTTAGGACGAAAAGAAATACCATCATTAACTTAGATAGTTTTGCTGGTTCTCCAGACATCCTAATCCCATTTTTTCCATATCATGAAACCCACCCTTATAGTATTCTGGAAGAAGCAGAAAGATGTCATCCACAATTCATAAATCTTTTCCACTTTATCCTAGATGAACTAAAGCTGCCTTATCTAGAGCTACAGGTTCCCATCTATGAAAATGCTGTTATTGCGAAAAGTCATATTTATAAAAAGTATGTACGCGAGATCCTGCTACCAGTGATGTCTGTGATTGAAAATATCCCAGAAGACTCTGAGGAATATAAAATCCTTTGGTCAAACTCAAACTATAGAGGTTATGCTAAAGACAATCCAGTGTTTCAAAAACTAGGAGTTGATTATTTTCCTTATCATACATTTATATGTGAGCGCCTATGGTCTTATTTCGTAGAACTCTACAAAAGCCAGTATAAGCTGAGAAAACTACGAAGGCTTGATCACCGACAACGTCAGATAGAGGTTTTTAATTATAAAACAAAACAATCCATTCGTAAAATAGTAAAGAAGATGTTCAATATTCAGTTATAAAAAGTAGATGAATTTTGCTCATGTATTAATTCTTAAGTTATTTTGTATTTACATATAATTTTAATATAAAAATTAATTTATTCTTAAGACTATGCCAACATAAAGAAGAAGGCGTTTATACTAAGTAGTAAAGTTGCTATCTTATAAAATGAGGTATTAATAGTGCTGGATTTTCCTTTTTTCCAACCATTACAAACCCTTGATTTTAGTCTGATTCCTAATTTGTTGGCTCAAACGTCCCCTGATTTAACGGCTGATCAGATAGAGCGTTACTCACCCCTTGTTAACGGAGCTTCATTAGTTAGTTATCTAATTATTGCCTATTTTTCATGGGAAATTTTCAAAAAAGTTAATGTAGAGAATGCTTGGTTTGCATGGATTCCTATTTTAGGGACATACATTACTTTTGTGGCTGGTGACAATGAAAAACCCGTTCTGTGGACGGTATTAATGTGCATTCCTTGTGTCAATCTCATTGCTCTTTTTCCATTTATTGGTGCTTGGATCAAGATTTGTCAGAAAATTGGTAAGTCTCCGTGGTTACTCTTACTATGTATCTTCCCCTGCATTAACTTCCTTGTTTTTGGTTATCTTGCTTTTGGATAAATAAATGTTTTTTATTAAACCGAACAAACTCATTTTCTTGATTCTAATTGCTATTTTAACTGGAAGTTCAATGGCAATTTATTCCACCTCATCTGCTAATTTTTGGTTTAAAACAATCGAATTAGTCGCTTGTCAACAAATTGCTGGAATTTTAATTTATTTCGCTTGTTTAGGTAATAATCTATTTCGACGGTAGGCAAGAAAATTGTTAAGCAAACAGGAGCAAAAACAACGCTATTGGGGACTAATACTGACATTAGGCTCAATTATTGGTAGTTTTGCTCTTAATTTAGGGCTTGAACTTCCTTTTTTATCCTGTCCACTTCTGAGACTGACGGGAATTCCTTGTCCTGCTTGGGGACTAACTCGCTCATTTATGGCAACCGCAAGGGGGGAATTACACCTCGCTTTTAATTATCATTTATTGGGTCCTTTTCTTTTTATGGGATTTTTGATAATGGGTGTACACTGGGGATTAGAATTACTACGACATCAAAGGATAGAAGCTTTTTATGTACCTATTATTAGTAATTTAAGGTATCAACTGTTTTTCTTTTTTCTGTTATTGGGCTATCATAGTTTTCGGTTATTAGAATTAATGCGCTCAGGTCAAATTGAGTTGTTTTAGTCTGTTTACCATACCTACCTATATTAAATGATGAATATTAAACTATTAGTCCTAGATATTGACGGAACGATCGCTGGTAAGTCTAATCAGGTAAGCGATCGAGTAGTAGAAGCAATTGAAGCAGTCCAACAAAGCGGAATCAAGGTAGCTGTCGCTACAGGGAGAATGTATCATTCTGCTTGGCGATTTCACCAACGAATTAAGTCTTCTTTGCCCATCAGCGCTTATAATGGGGCATGGATTCAAGATCCCCTTGACGGAAAACGTCATCATCATTGGCCAGTTCCCTCTGATCTTGCCCTTGAACTGTTAGACTTTTTAGAACAACCTCAATTTCGTCAACAGATAGATATTCATTGTTATATGGATGATAAACTGTTGGTTAGAGAAATAACTGAGGAAACCGAAGAATATAAAGAAAGATCGGGCATTTTTCCCAAAGCAGTTGGAGATTTTCGCAATATCTTAGATGAACCTACAACTAAAGTATTGGTCATTAGTTCAGAAATAATGTTAATTCAACAACTCTTAGAAAGTCTTAAAAAACAATATAACTCAGATCAACTCTGTTTAACCCAATCTAACCCTACTTATCTTGAAATTACTCATCCTCAAGCCAATAAGGGAACGGCGGTTTGTTACATTGCAGAAAAATTGTTAGGGTTAAGCGCTGATCAAGTGATGACCATTGGGGACAATTTTAACGATCTGCGAATGCTAGAATATGCAGGAATGGGGATTGCGATGGGAAATGCGCCCCTAGAAGTCCAGAAAAGCGCTCAATGGGTAACAAAGGATGTCGAGGAGGATGGTGTAGCGGTTGCGATTGAAAAGTTTTTACTATAATAAACTGAGTTTGGGTGGTAAATTGAAGAGTAGTCACCTCAGCCAGAGAGTTACTGTGAAACCTCGTCCCTTTTTTATTTCCCTTGCGATCGCTGCTATCCTACTCTTAACCATAGCAGGTGGGTCAGCTTATTGGATCATCGCTCAAAGTCCCCTCGAACTATTAACTGGGGGGGTTATGCGTCAACCATTAGGAACGGTCTTTATTCCTAAGCAAGCGCCTGCTATGATATCCCTGCTAGTTAACCCAGATCGTCTTGAATCTTTCTCCCAATTAGCGGTAAACTCCCAAAATCGCCGTAGATCTCATCAAGAATTTAGAAAAGTTGAAAAAAGCTTACTAGCAAAAACGGGCTTAGATTATCGTCAGGAAATTCAACCTTGGTTAGGGGAGGAAATCACGTTAGGGGTGACTTCTCTGGATTTTGACCACAACTCAAGCAATGGAACCCAACCTGGCTATTTATTGGCGGTTGAAACCAAAAACGCCCAATTAACTAAGGAATTTCTCCAAGTCGCCTATTCTCGACAAGCGATTGCGGGTGATTTTGATCTTGTCTTTGAACCCTACAAGGGAATCAATTTAATTGCCCAAAAACCCCTTAAACCATTGGGAAATCAGCGCTTTCTCGCTAGTGCGGTGGTTGGTAACTTTGTTTTATTTGCTAATGATTTAAAAGTATTACGAGAAGCGGTTAATAATGTCCAAGTTGCTAACCTTAACCTAAAAAATGCCCCTGAGTATCAAGAAGCCTTAAAAACTCTCAACGAGCCTATAATTGGCATTGCTGATGCTAATTTTCCCTCTCTCTCGGCATGGCTGTCTAATTTACCCATACCTGAACTACCCGAAATTAGTCAAGGAGTCACCGTCACCCTATCTCTAAAATCTGAGGGTTTAGTGGCGCAAACTGCCTTAATTGGGGTTAAAGGAGAAGCAAATCAGTCACCTGTTCTGCTTAATCCAGTACAGGCACTTAATTATACCCCTGCTACCAGTATTTTCACCTTAGCAGGCACGAATTTAGCCCAATTGTGGACACAAATTCAAACAGATTTAGCCACCGAGAGTCCTTTACAACAGTTTGTTAATCGCCTAATTAGCCAGCTAGAAACCCCTTTAGGTCTAAATTTGTCTGAAGATATTTTTAGTTGGGTTAATGGGGAATTTAGCCTTAATCTCGTGCCAAAAGTAGAGGGGGGTGCAGCCGATTGGTTATTTATTGCCCAGAAAACCAGTGATATTAGTGAAAAAGTGGCTTACTTAGATGAATTAGCCCAACAACAGGGGTATAGTATTGGAAAATTACCTTTATTAGGGTTAGAGACTGATGTGATAGCCTGGACAAAGTTAAGAACTACTCAAGTAACGAATCGTAATGATTTAACCAAGTTAGATACTCAAGTTCAAGGTGTACATACCGAAACAGATCAATACTTTCTTTTTTCCACTTCTGTTGAAGCCATCTCACAAGCGCTCTCTGATAGTAACCCCTCTCTGATGGAAAGTGCAAAATTTCAACAGGCCATCCGAGCTTTACCCTCAGAAAATGATGGTTATGTTTATATTAATTGGCCAGAAAGTGAATCGATAATTGAGCAGAAATTCCCTGTGATCAAGGTTGCGGAATTGGCAATTAAACCCTTCTTTAATAATCTGCGATCGCTAACCCTTAGCAGTCAAGGAAGTGAAAATCAAATTCGTAAAGCTACCTTTTTCTTTAACTTAGGGGTCCGTTAAATTAGGAGGTAGGGACTATTTTATCAAGTCTCAAAGCCCCGTATATCACGGGGCCACAGGCAACACAAGGGGATAGGATTATCTACTCATTATGTTTTTGCCACTGTAACTTTCATCGCTCCTCTAATGACAGTAAGCGCTTTTGCTTCTATCTGTCTGACTCTCTCTCGGCTGAGATCCATCAATCTTCCCACTGTTGCCAAACTATGATTATCCATATAACGCATCCACATTACTTTTCGTTGTTTCTCATTAAGTAATCCCAGATATTTTTCTACCTCATGATTATGGAATAGCGCTTCCATCGCCACTGCTCCATTGTTACTAGGATCTTCGATAAAATCCCCAATGGTTGATTCTTTTTCATCTCCCACTGTCTGATCCAACGAATAAGTTTTTCTGCTTACTTTAAACAACTCTTCTATGGAAGCTGGGGTCATTTCTAAATATGCTCCTACTTCTTCGGTTGTTGGTTTTCTGCCATGTTCTATGGTTAAAATTCTGTAAGCCTTTTTGACCTTATTCAATTTTTCGCCAACATGAATGGGGAGTCTTACCGTCCGACTCTTTTCTGCGATCGCTCTTGTTATTCCTTGTCGAATCCACCAATAGGCGTAGGTTGAAAATTTATATCCCTTACTATAATCAAATTTTTCCACACTTCTGGTCAGGCCAATTGATCCCTCTTGGATTAGATCTTGAAACTCTAATCCTCTATTCATGTATTTTTTGGCGACTGTTACCACTAGACGTAGATTGGCTTTGACCATTTTCTGTCTCGCCCATTTACCAGCTTTTAACGCTTTGTCTAGCTGTTTGACAGTCATTCCTGCTTTTTGGGACCATTCTCCTTGGGTTAAGGATGTCTCAGTTTCTTGTTCGATTTCTTGTTTGAGGGTTTCAAGATCCTGCCATTTTTTGATCTTCCGCCCTAATTCGATCTCTTCGTTAGGAGTTAACAAAGGGATTCTTCCGATTTCTTTGAGATAATCCCTTACGGAGTCCACAGATAGCTTAGTTGTCATTCTTGGTTACTTACTCTTTCAGTAGTTTTCGCGCTGATCAATTGATTTTCTATTTACAATATGATTGATCTTTTTAGACAATTCTTCACCCTAGTTAGTGAAATTGCACGGTTTATCATAATAACCTATTTTGCTTCACTTTGGCCAATTTTTTTGAACGTGAGGACTCTCCTGAACTTATGGTGATCAGCAAAACTTATAATTTGTAGGATGGATTAGGCGCTCCCGACAAATTTTAGGACCGTGATCCGTGATCAATTCATGATTTGTGCCGTAACCCATCACAGGCTAATTGTATGCTTTTATACATTCTCCACCATCATGTCTGGAGAACCAACGTGAGTATTAAATCAAATATCAGATGTAGTTGTACTTAGTACTGATTAATTAATCTTGGTGGGCGAAGCCCACCCTACCCAATACTGTTCGGATCACAAAAATCTGGGTGTGGGAGAGAGGGGAGTGGGGGGAGAAAAATCTTCGCTATGACAACCGAAATTAATCTTAACCAAACAGTATTGCCACCCTACCTATATTAAATTACTACTGTATGGCAATGATCGCTTCAAACTGTGCTAATTTCTTACCCTCTTTGTCTCTCAAAATTAGGGATTTTCCGTCAATTTGATAGGAGTTAACCTGTTCAAATAAGGCGAGAAACCTACTTTCTTGGGGCATCACCCCATCAGGCTTTTCACATAGTTTTCTAGTACTAGCAAGAGGACTAAATTGAAGACTTCCTTCCGTTTCCTTCCATTGTCCTCGGTAAGAATTGCAACCTGCTGACCCATAGACTTCTCCCCTATCTGATAGTCTCATATTGATGGTTGTTCCTTGAGCCAAAGAAACAATTCCTCCTCGTCCATTATTATACTGTTGTAGTTGCCAAAGATTTCCTGTTAAAGACGCAGGACGTATCTTTTGAAAGACTAGAATTGGCTGGTTCTGCTCATTTAAGAGCAATAACTGGTCATTTTTTAGTTCGTATTGGCTAACTTCTGTCAATGCTTTAACAAAGGTTTGTTCTTGTTGTGCTAACCCCTCAAATCCACAAGCCATCAGGGTGGAAGCTGGAGTATTAAAAGAAATTTTGCCTTGTTTCATTTCATAACTTCCCGAATAACGATTACAGCCCGTTGTCCCACTCATACGTCCTTCTCGTAACTGTAAGGTAGGTTCGTGTTGAGAATAGGGAAGAGAGGGTTTACCTTGAGCATTTTGATAGCTTATCAACTGCCAAGATGAGGATTCAATATCCTTTAAGCTTCTTTGGGTCATTTGACTGATAAAATTGACTTCAGATTTCATAAATGGCTTAATTTCAGCCGATTTTGCCAACCCAATCCACGATAGAGTAAGCAGAAACGAAAGGGTTAGCCTAGACAATAAACGGTTATGATGACTCATAATGGACACTCCTACTTTCACCTTAATCTAGTTATTTAGATGGAGTATGGGGTCAAAAGGTTCAAAGACTATTGATAATTCTCTAAAAAATGAAGAATTAAGAGTTAAGAATTAAGAATGAAAACCCAATAGAAGTTGGTAATTTAGGCTAAAAAAATTTACAAATATTCACAAAATATGCTAGATGAAGAGTGACAATGGAGTTATTATGGTGAGTAAAGAGTAATTTTTTGATAAATTATTCTGATCGAGCAATTTAAAGAAATGAGAGAAAAATTATTATGGTTAAC
>JBFRWQ010000154.1:0-6260 GCA_051439665.1 Microcystaceae cyanobacterium
TGGATTGAAGAAGATTGGACAGAAGAAGGAATTGCGACAGAATTAGTAAGAGAAGGTGTTCCCAAAGAAGATATTGTTTTAGCTTTTTATGATCCTGATGCTCGGAAATTTACAGAATTTGCCAGCGCTTGAATGCAATATTTTTATGATATATATTTCCTGAATCAGTGTGGACAGCTATTAAATCCTATCAAGTAACATTAAGGTGACTAATGCTGCCTACCCTACAGTACAAAAGAGAACAATTAGAGTAAGCCAAGCAAGAGGCGTAGATACTCAGGTGTTAGGGATTAGGTTATGATGGTAGGGGTATAATTTAAGAAAACTGTTATGAAACGAGATGAAGTACTAAAAATTGTTGCTACACATCGAGAACAATTAGAAAAACTAGGGGTTAAATCTTTATCCTTATTTGGTTCGGTGGCAAGAGATGAAGCACGTCTTGATAGTGATGTCGATTTCTTAGTAGAATTTAGTAGCGCTGTCGGGTTATTTGAATTTATAGAAGTCAAGCTTTATTTAGAGGACATTTTAGGCTGTTCTGTTGATTTAGGAACTCAAAATTCCTTAAAAGAACATTTACGAGAACCTGTATTAAAGGATGTGATTCATGCCTTATAGAGATTGGAAACTACGCATTCAGGATATTCTTGAATCTTTCCCTCAACGATATTAATGAAGGTATTATTATTTCAAATTAAGGGGGAATAGGTTATAATAAAAGAATATGCCCTAAAAAAATATCGATAAAATAAGATAAAGAGAATATTAAGTAATTTATATAAATATGATTAACTCATTTGATATTGTCTATCTTGTCTGTGTAAGGGGAGATCAACCGACTAAACTGAATATTTTTATCCCCAGATATTTTTAAAAAATCGTCAGGGTAATTATGAATTGGATTATTTCTTCCTTGTCTTGATGGTTTTTTAGGGAGCTTAAGATCAGTCAGTGCAACATAATAAAATTGATAATCTTCTAAAAATCCTTTTTCTTGCCAAAATAATTGGCCTATCTTTTGACAGTAATCAATCAAACACTTTGCACCTTTTAATTGTTGAATAATGCTCTCAGATTTATCTTTCTTTGCTTTCATTTCAATAAAAACTATCACTTGCTTCTTTTCATTGTCAGAAATAATGACAAAATCACTTCTCTTACATTCTCCCTTATTTCCTTTAAAAAATCCTTGAGGTGATTGAAAATAATCTGGCTTGAGAACCATAGTATCTTCAGACAGTCCACGAATTCTCACTTCGTAATGAGTCTTATTATATGGATCATCTTCTCTCAAGATAACTGATTTTGATTTTTTTGAAAGATCATCTATTAATTCAACTTTCGCATCATCTTGAATCATCTCATCCAAAATGATCAAATCTCTAGAGATATATCCCATTTTATTCTCCCCAAATAATTGCTTCTTGAATACGATTCATTGTCTCAATGGCTGTATCAAAACTTTTAACCTCAATTCCTAACTCTTGAGTGATACTAGCTTCAGTTAAATTATAAAATCCTGTTTTTTGCGGTTTTTCTTCTATGTTTTCGATTACTTCTTCAGTTACATATACCTTGACTTGATCAGCGCTTAAAAGTTCATCATTTCTATAGCCTTCCTCTTGAGCAATTTGTTGAAGATAGGATTTATCTTGATTAAGCATGATTAAAGTATTCAACTCTTTAATAAAATAATCACTATGGGTTGTCACAAAAACCTTAATTCCAAGATTCACTAATCTTGCTAAAAGTCTAGCGACTCGTCTTTGATTTTCAGGGTGTAGGTTTAATTCAGGCTCGTCTATCATTAAAAGATCCCCTTTTTGCGCTTGATGTTTTAGATAAAATCCGATCATAATTAAAGATCGAACTGCACTAGAACTTTCATCCATTGATAGTTGCATATTTTGAGCTTTAGGAATAAAATATAATTGATCGTTCTCATTAATAGTATAGTTTCCACCAATAATATCAGTAAAGTCTTCTAATAACTCAGAATTCTCTTCTACTAAAAAACTTTTATTGTTTGCAATTGTTTCAAGACTTTTAATAAACTCAAGATTATGTATAATAGGTAAAGGATACATTGTTTTTGCGATCTCTATCAATTCTTTTCTTGATTGATCTAAACTAATATTCAGTATTGGTTCTGTAATAGCTTCAAACAGAAACCTTTTACGAAAAATTGAAATTCCAGTTCTTTCCACACTGGCAATAAAAGAATTGGGAAATAATGGCTGAAAAATAATTGCAGTAAGTACATTGCCGATCATTTTTTTAAGAGTATCTTTGGGAATTTTGGGCGAATTTTCTGACGATAATAATGTAATACTTAACAAAGTGCTGTCTATATCTTTTAAAATGGAAAAAAATCCTTCCTTTTGAGAAGCTAAAAAAGGATTAAATTTTTGTTGATATTTTAACTCTGATATTATACTCTCTTTGACATCAACTTCAATATTAAATTGTGTTTCTAGAAAACGTTGGAATGGTGTTGCAAAAACCAAAGATATCAAAGGTTTATAACTATTTTGACACACTTGCTTAACTAATGAGTCAACTTTATCCAAATAATCCAAAATCTCAATCTCAAGAATTCCCGAATTGAACAACTCATCAATTTGATCATCAGTAATATCAAAAGACAAAAAATCTTTCCATAATGACAAAAAACCATAAATACTATAAGTAATATAAGTTTTTCCTGTGTTGTTATTGCCACAAATAATCGTAAAATCACCTAACGATAACTCAGCTTGTTTAATTGTCCCTAGATTTTCAACCTTAATTTTCATAATTTTTTCCAATTCAGCAAAACGTTACAATCAATTATAAACAATTTCGTTTAACCCAACCTACGATTGATTAATTTTGAGGAATGCGAGCGCTCATAACAAAAAGTGAAGGAATCTGTTGACCCCTTCACCTTAATTAACTGTATCTTATATTGACAACACAAACTTATAACGCATTCGCCCCAGAAACCACTTCCAAAATCTCTTGGGTAATAGCAGCCTGACGTGCTTTGTTATAAGAAGTCGTTAAGGTTTTAATCAGTCCCCCTGCATTATCACTAGCATTACTCATCGCTGTCATCCGTGCTGCTAATTCACTAGCGGCAGACTCTTGTAATGCCCGTAACAACTGGTTATTAACATACAAAGGAAGTAAAGAATCGAGAATTTGAACAGGATCTTGTTCAAAAATCATGTCTTGGGGTAGGCTTTCAGAAGCGCTGGCCACTTTTTCCCGTTTGACCCCTAACTGTCCTTCTTTACTAATTAAACGGAAGATTTCATCGTCTTGTACTTCTAAACCCTGTGTGGTTAAGGGTAATAAGGTTTGCACCACAGGACGAGAACTGATTAAAGAGACAAAACGAGTATAAATTAACTCTACTCTGTCAACGGTTTCAGAGAGAAACAAAGACAATAGTTCATCAGCAATTTGACCCGCTTCAGAAGCCACAGGAATTTGCTCAAGTCCAGTAAAAGAGGCTGCAATGGGGGCTTGACGGCGCTCAAAATATTGATTAACTTTGCGACCCACCACCACCAATTGATAGTTTAGTCCTTGTGCTTTTAATTCCTTCATCCGTTGTTCTGCGTAACGGATCGCATTGGTGTTGTAACCACCACATAAGCCTCGATCGCCTGTTACCACTAACAGTGCAACGGTTTTTACCTCCCGTTGTTCGAGGAGGGGTAAATTAGCATCTTCAAATTTGAGGCGGTTTTGCAGACCATAAAGAACTTGTGCTAAAGCATCAGCAAAAGGACGGGTCGAAATAACCTGTTCTTGAGCACGACGTACCTTAGCAGCCGCCACTAGACGCATGGCTTCGGTAATTTTTTTGGTATTTTTGACCGACTTAATCCGGTCACGAATCGCTTTAAGATTAGGCATATCTTTAGTTAATAGTTGATAGTTAATAGTTAATAGTGAACGATTGATAGTTAAGAGTTAATCGTTATGATTCTGTTGGTTTTTGAAAGTTATCGGGTCATAATAAGCACATCCGATCACTCACAAAACTATTAACTATTAACTCTTAACTCTTAACTATTCACTATTTAAAACGCCTGTTTATACTCAGCGATCGCTTCTTTGAGCAGAGTTTCAGCATCATCGGTTAGTTTCTTCTCACTACCAATGATTTCGATGAATTTGGGTTTATTGGTTTGGATGTATTCCCGTAAACCAGATACAAATGCAACCACTTTTTCCACATCTACTTCATCTAAGTAGCCGTTTAAGCCCGCATAAACTGAAGCCACTTGTTCCCATACTGCTAAGGGGAAGTTTTGCGCTTGTTTCAGTAGCTGACGTAACCGTTGTCCCCGTGCTAACTGGGCTTGGGTTGCTGCGTCTAAGTCGGAAGCAAACTGAGAAAAGGCTTCTAATTCAGCAAATTGAGCTAATTCTAGTTTTAATTTACCTGCTACCTGTTTCATGGCCTTGGTTTGTGCCGCAGATCCCACACGACTTACCGAAATCCCTGCATTAATCGCAGGACGGAAACCAGCGTTAAACAAGTCAGAAGATAAGAAGATTTGACCGTCAGTAATGGAAATTACGTTGGTGGGAATATAAGCAGAAACGTCACCCGCTTGGGTTTCAATGATGGGTAAAGCGGTCATGCTACCACCACCGAGTTCATCACTCAGTTTAGCTGCCCGTTCTAATAAACGAGAGTGACAGTAGAAAACGTCTCCAGGATAAGCTTCACGACCGGGGGGACGACGGAGTAACAAGGACATTTGACGGTAAGCTTGGGCTTGTTTGGAAAGATCGTCGTAGATTACGAGGGTCGCTTTACCTTGATACATGAAGTATTCTGCGATCGAAGCCCCTGTATAAGGCGCAAGGTATTGTAAGGTAGCAGGGTCATTGGCGTTAGCATCCACAATAACGGTGTAGTCCATTGCCCCTTTTTCTTGTAGGGTATCAATTACTTGCGCTACGGTAGAAGCTTTTTGACCAACAGCTACATAAACACAGATTACGTCTTCTGATTTCTGGTTAATGATGGTGTCAATGGCGATCGCTGTTTTTCCTGTTTTACGGTCACCAATAATTAATTCCCGTTGTCCCCGTCCAATGGGAATCATTGCGTCAATCGCAGTAATCCCTGTTTGCATGGGTTCACAGACGGATTTCCGAGCAATAATCCCAGGGGCGGGAGATTCGATTAAACGGGTTTCTGAGGAGTTAATATCTCCTTTCCCATCGATCGCTTCCCCTAATGCGTTGACAACCCGACCTACTAAGGCTTCTCCTACGGGGACTTGTGCAATTTTACCCGTAGAACGAACGGTACTGCCTTCTTGGATGCCGAAACCGTCACCCATCAATACTGCACCTACGTTATCTTCTTCTAAGTTTTGGGCAATACCAATGGTGCCGTCTTCAAATTCGAGGAGTTCACCAGCCATTGCTTGGTCTAACCCATAAATACGGGCAATGCCGTCTCCCACTTGTAGAACAGTTCCGACGTTGGAAACTTCTACTTTTTGGTCATATCCTTCAATTTGGGAGCGAATAATGCTGCTAATTTCGTCGGGTCTAATGTTGATCATAGTTCTCGGTTTAAATGTGAGTTAATGATGGGTTTGACAAAGATTGGGTGGGAGGTTCGGAAAGCTTAAGATAGGTTTCTATCAGGGGGTTGCTTACCGACCTAAATTTAAACTGAGACGACGCAGTTGCCCTCTCAGACTGGTATCATAGACCTCTGATCCCACTCGGATGATCACGCCGCCAATAATGTCGGGATCAATGGAAATGTTCAGTTCCACTGATTCAGCATTTGTTAGTTGTTTAACCTTGTCGGTAATAGCATCCCGTTGGTCATCATTTAAGTCTCTAGCGGCGGTTACTTCAGCTAAGACGGTGCTGGTTAACTTACGCCACAGTGCTAGATATTGCTGACAGATGGGTTCAAGAAACATTAACCGTTTCTTATCTACCAGAAGCATCAAAAACTTCTCTAAGTAGCCGTCCACATCTTTACCAATGACTTCCCCTAGCACCCGTTTTTTTTCAGGTTCTCCGATGGTGGGGTTGATAATTAATGCCTGTAAATCAGGAGATTCTTCTAAGACTCGAATAATCTCTCTGCTATCATCTGCAAAGCGATCAACGATGTTATTAGACTGAGCCAGAGACATTAATGCTTGTGCATAAGGCTCGGCTACTTCACTACTAAATAAACTTCCTTTCATGACCTATCCCCCTAACTGTGCAATACTGCGATC
>JBFRWQ010000155.1:0-4244 GCA_051439665.1 Microcystaceae cyanobacterium
GATTTTTTGTGTTTGATAATTCATGGTATCATTATAACACGATCATTCTGGCTATACCCTTAGTAGAACTGAGGGTTAAAACCCTCTACCGCTCGACTAAAGCCTTCAAAGGACGTGGCTATCTCTCGCTCGTTATTTTAGGTATAATAATAAAAATGAGAATGATTATCATTATCATAATTTCTTCTTAACCTAATCTTGATTGCTTGTTTTATGACTCAGTCGCTTCCCGTACCTAAACTCATTACTCAATCTCAGCCTCCTGTCAGTGAAGAGGATATGCTCCAAGCTGTAAGAACACTTTTACTAGGCTTAGGAGAAGATCCTGACAGAGAGGGTCTAAAAGATACGCCAAAACGGGTCGTTAAAGCCTTAAAATTCCTAACTTCAGGCTATAATCAATCTCTAGATGATTTACTCAATGGGGCGATTTCTCATGAAAAGACAGAGGAGATGGTGCTAGTACGAGATATTAATCTATTCAGTTCTTGTGAACACCATATTTTACCCATTTTAGGCCGCGCTCATGTTGCCTATATTCCTGCTGGGAAGGTAATAGGTTTATCCAAAATCTCTCGTATTTGCGAAATGTATAGCCGACGCTTACAAGTACAGGAACGCCTGACCGCACAAATTGCTGATACCATACAGAGATTGTTACAGCCAAAAGGGGTTGCAGTGGTGATAGAAGCCACTCATATGTGTATGGTTATGCGAGGGGTACAAAAAGCAGGTTCTTGGACATCTACCAGTGCTATGCGGGGATTTTTTGCTCAAGATGCTAAAGCTCGCCAAGAATTTATGAGTTTAATTCAACACACTCCTAGTAGATTTTACTAAAGTTATCAATTTTTGTTCTAAATGCCAAAGAAAAAAATCTCTGCTCATTTAAGGCCATCACTTGACAGACTTAACTAAAATCAAAGCCCATGAAGACTCTAACCTTTTCTCTTTCGGATTCACTTCCTACTATTCCTAAATCGGGAATGCCAGTTACTATTATTACAGGATTTTTAGGTAGTGGAAAAACCACCTTATTAAATCATATTCTGGATAACCGAGAAGGGTTAAAAATTGCCATTATAGTCAATGAATTTGGTGATATTAATATTGATTCTCAACTTCTAGTTTCTCTTGATGAAGATGTTCTTGAATTAAGTAATGGCTGTATTTGCTGCACTATTAACGATAGTCTTATTAATACTGTTTATCAAGTTTTAGAAAGAGAAGATCCAATTGATTATCTGATTATTGAAACTACTGGACTTGCCGACCCTCTACCTATTATCTTGACCTTTCTGGGAACCGAACTGAAATATTTAACCCGTTTAGATTCAGTCATTACTCTGGTTGATTCAGAAACCTTTACCGAAGATCATTTTGAGAGTGATATTGCTCTCAATCAAATTCGTTATGGAGATTTAGTTATCTTAAATAAGACTGATCAAGTCAATGAAGTAAAATTAAAGCAATTAGAAACCTTTATTAGACAAACAAAAGACTATGTTAGGATCTTAAGAAGCACTTACGGTCAAGTTCCCTTAGCTTTATTATTAGATATAGGTTTAAACCAAGTAGAAGCTTATAAACCAGCTTTACGAGGCTTTAAACGCAATCAAAAACAAGATGAGCTTCAGCTAAGTATAGACGGCTTTGATGTGGTTTCTTTTGTTAGCGATTACCCTTTTAATTTAGATGAATTTGAGCCTTTTTTAACTGAAAATATGCCCACAACTGTCTTTCGAGCTAAAGGAATTCTTTGGTTTGATCAAAGTCCTTTAAAACATATTTTTCAACTGAGTGGACCCCGTTATGATCTGCAAGCAGAAGAATGGGATACTGCTCCCAAAACTCAATTAGTTTTGATTGGCAGAAATTTAGACCAAGCACAAATCATCCAAGATTTAAGAGACTGTCTTTAAGAAATCAAGTAATTTCCATAAACTAGGTTTGATTAGAGTTTCAACAACTTATCATATTTGCTTTATGATTTCTCACATATTGGACGTGGTCGATAATTGTTCTCTAACCACATTCACTAATGTAACGTTGTTCTTCCCTCTTGTTAATCACTTAACTATTTTAGGGGGGGTGATCCTCAAGGGTTGGTGAAGCAAGAGTGCGATCGCCAACTCTGAACAACTCAATTGAAGCTATTAACTGTTTCTTGCTTGCCACCTTTTTTATTTTGTGACAAATTTTACCACTAAAGGATAGCAGTTGAACAACTCCCATGATGATGTTATTATTGAGAACGCATCTCGTCTTTCTAAAGATGTTTATCATGGTTATATATTATTATCATATATGCATTTATTCGTTGACCATATTACTACTGTTGATTGCAGTTTCCTTGACCAAACATTTGGGTTAATGGGAATGAGCTGGATCGTAGATGTTATCCTTGAACGTGATCTCGATCATCAGGGAATGGTGATGGATTTTGGTGAGGTGAAAAAAAAGATCAAGCATATTATTGATTCCAGCCTTGATCACACATTACTTGTTCCAGTGCAATGCCCAAATACAAATATAGAAAAACATGAATCTTCCTACTATGTGGAGTGCCGTTTTAATAAAGGTAGAATCGAATACAGCGCTCCTGTAGAATCAATCAGTCTGTTGGAAGGAAACACCACAAATGCTGAATTGTTGGAGGCATATTTACAACAAACAATTACCGAAGCATTACCTGATGAGCAGCTATCTATTTATGTTCACTTGCGAAAAGAAGATATAAAAGGAGCGAGCTACGGCTATAGTCATGGACTAAAAAAACATGGCGGAGATTGTCAGCGTATGGCACATGGCCATCGTTCTCAAATTAAAATTATAGAATCTGTTGAACGCCAGAACGATTTAGAGCAGATTTTTTCGCAACGTTGGAACGGGATTTATGTTGGGCAAAAAGAAGATCTAGTTCAAACATTTGAAGAAGGCGGTATTAGTTATAACGTATTTGCTTATGAGGCATCTCAAGGTTCTTTTCGGCTTACAATACCAGATTCTTGTTGCACATTGATCGACGACGAAACAACGGTGGAGAATATAGCTGAACATATTTGCTCGACATTATGCGCTGAAACAAAAAAGAAATTGATAGTGCATGCTTATGAAGGTGTGAATAAGGGGGCAATTGCATATCATCAAGAGGCAAAACAGCAGATCCTTGATTTTTATCGTCATTAATATGAATCCTATTCTACTCAAATCTTTATTGCTCAGTTTGATTGTGTTAAACTTAACCCCTGTAATCGCACAAACTGAAATAGATCCTGACAGTTTAAGCAAAATCCAATTTGATCTAGATCCTATCTCAGAAGAAGGACTGATTGGTCCTCCTGATGGATTAAGATCAGTAGCCTATGAATTTTGTATTCCTAATCAGCCTCAATTTATCGAAGAAGTGACCCAAATTGATGATAATATCCAAATCTTTTCTCAAAGTCCAGGGCGTATTGGTTGCCAATCAGATCAAGCGCTGGCTATAGGAGAGACTCATAATCCTAATTGGAAAGAAATTTTAATAAATTTAACGCAACTAGATTATATTGAAGAGATTCAACAACATTATGGGGAATAATATTATAAAAAGGACAGAGTAATTGGTATCAGATATTGTTGTTGGGCTTTAGCCCCAAATTATCCCTCTCTACTGGACTATTTTAATGCGTTAGAACTTGCTTTTGTTGGGCTTCATGCCTCAACCCAACCTACATCTGTTGTTGGGCTTTAGCCCCAAATTATCCCTCTCTACTGGATTATTTTAATGGGTTAATATTGGGTTTTGTTGGGTTTCATGCCTCAACCCAACCTACATCTGTTGTTGGGCTTTAGCCCCAAATTATCCCTCTCTACTGGATTATTTTGATGTGTTAAAATTGGGTTTTGTTGGCTTTTGTGCCTCAACCCAACCTACATCTATTGTTGGGCTTTAGCCCCAAATTATCCCTCTCTACTGGATTATTTTAATGGGTTAATATTGGGTTTTGTTGGGTTTTGTGCCTCAACCCAACCTACATCTATTTCATCATTAGTAGGGTGGGCTTTGCCCACCATTGCACTAGAAGTGTATCTATAGCCCTACGCAAAAAGGTTAGGACAGTAGAGATCTCTGAAACCCAGTAACAGCCTACTCCTGCCTCCTGCCTCCTGCCCCCTGCCTTGTGCGTAGCACTATAGATACACTTCTAGTGTAATGGTGGGCTTTGCCCACCCTACTAATGATGAAATAGATGTAGATT